>CAZVUJ010000024.1:0-8583 GCA_964630135.1 uncultured Pseudomonadales bacterium
GTTTATTCATCAATCAAAACAGTTAATCTCAGCAACCATTTCGGTTACTTAAGCCCAGATTCTTTTACCAGGCTAGTTTACCTGAACCAAGATGACAAAGAAAAACGACATTCTTTTCTGAAAGAGCTATAACCACACTCGATTTTGAAGGTTAATCACCACTATAGAAGCTAAACTACCACATACTGATGCTAGAAAGAGGGTCTTATTAGTGAGCTTAATGCGTACGTACCTTTGAGTGTACCTATTTAGAGAGTACGAGATAACTGCTGGAACAAGCACTACTAAGCAGCTAGCAACTATGATCCAAACAAAGGTGAATTGATACATAATCTGATCGAAAAGTGATGAATATTCTATAGAAAGCGATGGTATGGACATAAGAGGTGTAGCAAAAGGCACAAGTAAAAATCCTAAGATGATAGCCGTTATGTAAAACAAGTTCATTAAGTATCCTAATGCCAAAGCTAACGAGAAGTATATTAGTTCCAACAAAAGAACAGTTTTTGAAGTGGCTAAATTTGATAAGAACATACTGCTTGTTTGGTAGGGTATTTCCCGCAAGAAAAGAATGGTGGTGGCTAGGAAACGTTTATTCTTCTTCGGAATCGAGGGCCTGGGCGATGATATCGCTGTCTTGTGCTGGTGTCATTTCGGCAGGGGTTTCAGTGGTTGATTCAGCAGGCGATTGATCTTGCGCGAGGGCATCCGGGGTCATGTGTTCGGCTGGTTGGCCAGATTCAGCGACGTTAATTCTAAAATGTTTATTGTGGCGAATGCCGGCCACATGGCTTAAACTGCGAATGGCTTTGATAACCTTGCCGCTTTTGCCAATCACTCGCCCCATATCCTCAGGATGGACGTGAATCGTGTAGACCACGCTCTCCCCCATGTCTTGCTCATCGATAACGGCTTCATCGGGGTGAAGGGTAATGTTTTTGATAATAAGGTCGAGAAGATCTTTCATATACTCCTTTGGGAAAATAAGTTTTGTATCATGAAAGTTTATTTGGCAGCTTTTTTAGCAAGGTGCGCAACGGTTTCAGTGGGCTGAGCGCCTTTGGCGAGCCAGCTGGCATATTTTTGCATATCAATGACGATTTCTGCGGGATTGGCTAAGGGGTTATAGTGGCCAATTGCCTCCACGTATTTGCCGTCGCGCCTGCGTTTGGCTTCGTTGACGACCACTCGATAATGAGGTTGGTTGCGTTTGCCGAGTCGGGTTAATTTAATCTTTAGCATAGTAGGTCTTGCGTATTCTATCAGGCTGCTTGGAGTTTCTCAAGTGCGCACTGTGCCGCTGTTTGTTGGGCAGCTTGTTTGCTTCTGCCCCAGCCTTCACCGGTGGCAGTGCCATTGACAACAACTGCTACCTTAAACTCTTTGTTGTGATCGGGCCCATGTTCTTCAAGCACGGTGTAGGTGGGTGAATCAAACCCCAAGCTTTGAACATGTTCCTGGAGGCTGCTTTTGTAGTCTTTAAACAATTTTTTCTGGATAACCGTGTCAATTTGGGGAAATAAATGCGCTTCTAAAAATGTCTTGACTGCCTCTAGGCCGAGATCAAGGTAGAGCGCTCCCAAGACTGATTCGAAGGTATTGGCGAGGAGTGACGGATTAGCGTGGCCCCCGGAAGCAAACTCGCCCTTACTCAGGCGCAGTTGTTCACCAAGACCCAAGCGTTTAGCCGCATCGGCAAGACTGGTGGTGCGCACTAAAGCTGCCCGGTAGGCAGTCAGATCTCCCTCCGGAGAATCGGGATACCGGTGATATAAAAACTCCGACACCGATAATTCTAAGACGGCATCGCCCAAAAACTCCAGGCGTTCATTGTGGTCGCCCACCTGCTTGTTCTCATTGAGATACGAGCGGTGAGTCAGGGCCGTTGCCAGAAGCTCTTGGTTTTTGTGCGGTAGGGTGGAAGTTAGAGGCATGCGTCGTTGACTAGTTCAGCTAATTCGGCGATGGTTCGGGGGAAGGTTTCAGCTGATTCGATGGGCAGGGTGATGGCCAGCTGTTCTTCAAGTTGGCGTTTGATCTCCATGAGCTCATCTTCGGTGGCATTCAAGTCGAGCACGAAATCCGCTTCACCAACGACCTCAGCTTCATCCGCGCCGAGTGTATTAATAATAATGGTTTTTAATTGTTGATCAATCATAGTTTAGTTATGGCACAGCCTAATACCCCGTTAATAAATTTTGCAGAACTGTCACTGCCATATTCTTTCGCAAGTTCTACCGCTTCGTCAATAACGACTTTATAGGGCGTGTCGTTGGTTTTCAGCTCATACAGGGCCAAGCGCAGAATGGCTAGATCCACCCGGTTGATTTGCGCCAATGGCCAATCAGGAGCGCAGGCTTGAATCTGCTCGTCGATAGGGGCTTGCAAGGCGCCAAATTCAGGCATCAACGACTCAAGGCTGAGATCAGGATTAAACGAATACGCAAACAAGTGCTTCATGCCCACAATGCGGCGGTGATGCCGGGGATCAGTTTTGATTTTCATGGTTCACTATGATCGCGTTATTGAGCGGACCGAGCGTGCGTGGCTTTAGACAAATACGACTGTAGTTTGGTTTCAGCCCGGCGCTTATGATCCAGGCGGCGATTGCCTTTTCGTCTTGTCGATAGTTTTCGCTTTGGATGAGCTCCCATATTCCTCCGGAAATGCTACTGATGCTTATTTCACACTCTTACCTAACATGCTTAGTTTTCATTGTAGCACTTTACTAGGCATGTGAAGACTGTATTCTAGTTGGCGGCCACTCCCTTTTCAAGCAGGGAATTAAGTTTTTGTTTAAGCAAGGGGTGGCAAGACAAATCGGGATCACGGGAAAGTAAGGTTGCTGCCGCTTGGTGAGATTCGGCAATCAAAGCTGCGTCGTTGAGTGAGGCAATTTTTAAATCAATAGCACCCGATTGTTGGACACCATACAGATCGCCCATGCCCCGCAATTGCATATCCAGCTCTGCCAAAGCAAAGCCGGAGTGAGTTGTTTCCAGGTGTTTCAACCGCGTCGATTCTTGGCCGCTGGAAGTAAACAATAAGCAATAACTTTGCTTGTCTCCCCTGCCGACACGGCCGCGAAGTTGATGCAGTTGAGCCAGGCCGAAGCGCTCAGCGCCCTCAATCAGCATGATGGAGGCATTCGGAATATCAATGCCCACTTCTATCACGGGAGTAGCTACTAATATCTGGGTTTCGTGGTTAACAAAGGCTTCGATGACATGTGCTTTCTGCCTGCTTTTCATTCTGCCGTGGACCAAACCGAGCTTGAGATGGGGAAAGACCTCGGTTTGCAAGCGAGCATATTCGGTTTCGGCTGCCTTCACTTCTGCTAGCTGACTGTCTTCTGAATCTGCCACAAAAGGACAGACGATAAACGCTTGGGTGTGGTGCGCTCTGATCTGTTCGCTGATCCACGCATAGGCTTTCTCTCGTTTGGCTGGCGGCACGAGCCAGGTTTTTATGGGGATGCGCCCGGGAGGTGCTTCGTCGATAACGGTTACGTCAAGGTCAGCATACAGGGTTAGCGCAATCGTTCGAGGAATCGGCGTGGCCGTCATCGACAGCACGTGGGGTGCGGGAGTTCTCTCGAGCAAGTGAGCCCGTTGCTTAACCCCAAAGCGGTGCTGCTCGTCAATAACGACAACTCCCAGTGTTTCTGGCAATTGCCGGTGCAACAGGGCGTGGGTACCCACGAATACTTGAGCCTGATTGTCAAATTTTTTTTGCGACCTGGTTTGAGTGTTAATGGTCAACCCGAGTGGCGCAAGCAGTGCTTCTAAGGTTTTGGCGTGCTGGAGAGCCAGGGTTTCGGTGGGGGCCATGAGCACCGCCGGCAGTGTATTGTAAGCAGCTACAAAACAAGCAAAAGCAGCGATCACTGTTTTACCGCTGCCCACATCGCCTTGGATCAACCGGTTCATGGTTGCGTCTTTGCCAAGGTCAGCTTGCACAGCCGCCAGTGCTTTGGTTTGAGCCGAGGTGAGACTGAAGGGCAGAGCGTGGATAAATTGATGCACTTGGCTCTCACTCACCATGAGTTGGTGGCTGCGTTTGTGCTCCTGCCAAGCGCGTTTATTCAGCTGGGCTCGCAATTGCCACAGCAACAGTTCGTCAAAGCTCAAGCGCTTGGTGGCGCTTGCCAATGCTTCTTGATGCTCAGGGAAGTGGATTGCTGCTATCGCTTGCTCCCAAGCCATTAGTGCGTGTGCTAAGCGCAGCGACGAGTCCAGGGGGTCTGCCGGCAATTTTTGTTTAAGTATCCAGGCAATTTTAGCTCGCAACCACTTATGGGTGATGCCCTGGGTCGTGTGATACATCGGCACGGTGCGATTCGTGTGAAGGGAGCCAAGTTCGCTCGCCTGCCCTGATTCCCATACGGGTGATTGCAGGGTTAGGGTGTGGTGGAAACGCTTGAACTTGCCGGACAGGGTCAGACTTGCAAACCGCTTCAGCGACGTAACCAAATAGGGTTGATTAAACCAGACCGCTTCAATCAATGAGTCATCGCTCAACAAGAGCGTGGCCTTTTGCATCGTCTTGCCACTGCGGGTGCGGATGTTGTGGATGTCTTGCAAGCTCCCCGTAACGGTGGCAATCTGCCCTTCGGCAATAAGGCTCAAATCCGGGGTGGCATCACGGTCTTCGTAGCGAAACGGGTAGTGGTGCAAGAGATCTTCGACGGTGAGAATACCTACTTTTTCAAGCCGCTTGGCATGAAATTGACCCACTCCGGGAATGCTGACGATTGATTGGGAAATAAACGCAGTGCCCACGGCTTGGCTCATCAGCCTTACAGCAAAAAGGCACTACCCAATGATGAAGCTACCAAGGCAATGGTGGCTACGATAATAATAACCGTAAAGAATTTGCGCTGTTTTTTAGAGATCATATCCCGTGTCCTCTTACTTATTACCCATTTAAGCTACTTTGTAATAACGACGTTTACCAATTCGCAAAATCGCTCCAGGAGTTGGCGTTAGTTCATGGGCAATAGCAACGATCTTTTCTCCATTGTACTCTACCCCACCCTGCTCGATTAAGCGTTTTAGCTGAGAGCCGGACAAGTCGTTGGCGGCACTTTTTGTCAAAGCTAAGATGGTTGTCTTCACATGAGCAACCGTAATAAAGGGCACATCACCCGGAACTTGTTTGTGCTGCACGGTTTGTTCAAACTCAGTTTGAGCTAGAGTGGCTTGGGTGGCACCGTGGAATTGTTTGGCAATATCAAAGGCCAGCGTCTTTTTCGCCTTAAGCGGATCAACCAAGAGCTCACCGATGGTTGGCAAATCAATGTCGGTAAGCAGGCTCAAGTAGCTTTCGAGTTGCTCATCTCCCAGGCGCATGATCTTGAAATACATCTCTTGGGCACTTTCATCGAGAAAAATGCAATTGCCGCTGGTTTTGCTCATTTGTTTGCCATCAATTCCAACAATCATGGGGGTCGTTAGCACGAATTTTTCTTTGCCGCGCATTTTGTGGAGCAACTCCCGGCCTACGAGCATATTAAATTCTTGGTCGGTGCCGCCGATTTCCAGGTCTACATCCATGGCGACCGAGTCATAGCCTTGCAGTAGTGGATACAGAGTTTCGTGATACCAGACCGTGTCACCGTTGCCAATTCTTCGAGTAAAAGAATCGCGTTTAAATAATTGAACTGCAGAAATATTTGAGGCAATGTGGATTAATTCTTTAAGAGATAACTTGGTTAGCCAATCACCATTGTGCAAAATCTTCACTTTTTCAAAATCGACCAGGGGGGCAACTTGGTTTTTCCAATCTTGAATATTGGCATCGATTTCTTCTTGCGTAATAAGTTTTCTGCCCGTATCCCGCTCTGAAGGATCGCCAACCAAAACGGTGCCGGTACCAAAGAGAAAGATAACTTCATGCCCGGCATGGGCAAAATCCATCAGTTTGCGGATGCCGACCGTATGCCCCAGGTGGAGCCGGCCGCCAGTTGGATCAAAGCCTTGGTAGAGCTTGATCTTTTTTTGGTGCATGAGCTTGGCCAAGTCTTCCTTAGTCGGCAAGACTTTTTCTACACGTCTGGATAAGATCTCGGTAACATCATGCATATATCCTCCTATTATACTTACTTTTTTTAGAATGTTTCGATACATTTTTTAGTGATTACAGCCAGGTTCTCCAAGCTATTTACCTCCACCCATTCGTTGTCTGCATGAGCCCCCCCTCCGTTAGCCTGAGTAACTATGGTTTGAGTGTTCTTGGGACGATGGCGTGCAGCGGAAGCTCCAGCCGAAATAGTAGTAAGGGGCCACTGTTGCGTTACCTCTTTTGCAATAGTGGCCCATTGCTGCAAAGCAGGTGAATTTTCTTGAGTGAAAATCTTCCCATCGCCAAACTGTCTAGTAATCTGCCCACCTTCTTGCTTAATAATCCTTTTAATCATGGTAATTTGGTGTTGATTCGTAGCGCGGATATCCAGAGTCATGGTCGCTAATTGAGGTAGCTGATTAATGGCTGCTTGGGCTTGAATGCTCGTAGTGGTGAAGGTGGGCAACCAATCGTTTTCGTGCTTGGCCTCTTTGTCAAAACCTTTGATCCGTTGCTGAATTCTCTCTAACGTTTCGATCGGATTTTCTCCCAACCAAGGTTTAGAAGCATGGCTTGATACACCCTTGGCTGCAATGACAAGATGCATCGGTCCTTTTTGTTTAATAATCAGGGTATTGTGTTCTAAACCGTCAGGCACAATGGCAATCTTGGGTGTCAGTCTAGTTTGTCTGAAAAACTGAGCTGCACTGGCTCCGCCAATTTCTTCATCTGCTGTGACAATTAAGTGAATTGATTTTGAGGTTTTTGCTTGAGTTATAGCGGCCAGCATGGCACTCACTGGCCCTTTCATATCAAACGCTCCCCTGCCTAGTAAACGGCCCTTTAGGAGATGGGGCACAAATAGCTTTTTGGGAGCCGCAACCACATCAATGTGGCACAAGACTAGGACGTCACAAGCGGCAAAATCCTGGGTGGTACTCCACAATACAGGGCTTGTCCCCTGAGTAAGGAGCTGGGTTTGGTGTCCGTGCGAGCTTAGGATTTGGTTGATAACTGCCAGGGCTTTTCGCACTGCTGCTTTATTCCCTGAAACGCTGGGAATGGCAATGAGTGATTTGGCAAGGTGGGGAATTTTTGCGTTATTCATAGTTATCCTTCATGTATTTAGAGCAAGAATTGATCTGCGATCTGTTGAAGATCTCTTCTTATTGGTCCTGGTAACACCTCACTTACTTGAGCAGGAGCTAAAAGACGTTCATTATTATCTCCTCCTAAAAAGCTAGCAGCCAAAATGATTGGTTTGTGCTCTCGTTGACCAGGCAGTCGGTCTACGCCACAGAAAACTATACCTGGTGTGTTAGCAAGTAACCCTAGGAGTGGCATATGAGCGTCCACTGCTTCTATGGGAAACAAAGTACAGCCGGGAATTCGCTCAGCCATGACCTCTGTTGCCTGTTTTCCCTCAGGATCAGGAACTACGAGCCTAAAGGGAGTTTCGTGCACCACCCGCAGTGGCACCACGGTTCCCTCGGTTGAACGGCCACGTAGCGCTTCCGCGATGCGCTCGGAAATAGTTTTTCCGGGCTTCACGTCGCTGGCAGCCAGGATAAAAGGTTCATTGCGAAGGGGATCACCATGGGCAAACAGGGGTGCGATAGCATGAGGCACTAAACCGATCATTTCTCCTAGAAATATTCGCTGGGTGGCTTCACCTGAGGGGATGCCTGCAAACTCTTGTGGCGCTCGCACTTCTGCCACTAAGGCTTCATGCGGGTGATGATCGAGGTGATGTAGCACTGCTTGTAGGATAACTGCTGTGCCGATTCCCTTGCCTCGCTGCAGGGCGACACAACGGCCAATTTCCCAAGCGCCGTTTTGCTGTTGTATGAGTGAGGCGGTGGCCACGGTTTCGTTGTTCAAGCGCGCAAACCAGGGCAAAACAGTGCCTGAGTCGATAGTTGCTATGAGCGTTTGCCTGTCATTGCTCAGGGCGTGCTCTGTGTAGATTGCTTGCAACAAGCCAATCATGGCTCTACTTGCAATTTCTGGAGTCACATCGCTTGGACCGACAATATCTAACTCAAGATTGCGCGCAGCAGCTAATTTTGTTTGTAAAGATTCTCTGTTCATATGTTTCCCTTTGCTCACAAAAAACCCTCGCCATTGAACTGATCCATACAATATAGGATCAATCCAAGGGCGAGGGTTTGAGGAGTTTGGCAAGGATTAAAAAAATAGTAATCCCCTCTTCCACGCGGTACCACCTTGGTTTTGTTTACCTTTGTTCCCTACAAAAAATCCCGCATGACGGGACTCGAAACGGTTAAAGGTAAACCTTATTGGTTTCAAGCACTCTGTTTCTTTTTGTGACATGCTCTAGCGCTATATACTGGCGCTCCCGTCCCGCATTTTGTGCGGGATGCTCCAGAGGGTAATTCGGATATAACTTCCTTGACCTGCTTTCAGCAACCGCAGATTCTCTTAATTGCCGGTAGTTACGCCTACTGCTTCTCTTTCATTGCATTTATTGACTTGTGAAATCCAGTCTAGCATGAGTGT
>CAZVUJ010000025.1:0-8560 GCA_964630135.1 uncultured Pseudomonadales bacterium
TCCTTCTCTTTAAGCTTCGCTCGCGATCAGGATGACAGTACCGTAGTGTTTACATGACAACTGCAGGTGAGTTAGGGATACTTCACTTGGCTCATGCCAGGTTGAGGATGACGGTTATCTGAGGTTTTTAGATCGCTTCTGCATAAGGCGACCCTTCTGGAACTTCCCGAGATATGAGATAATGTATCTCATGCAAACCATTTCCTTTCACGACAACGTGCTGTTAGCCATGACTGATAAAACCGATGGCAATATTGACCTCAGGTTTTCGACTAAAAACGAAGTTCGGGCCAACCGCAAGAAAATCTTTAAGGAGCTCGACATTCAACCCACCAACGTCATCGAAGGTCAGCAAATTCACTCCACGCGCATTCTGCCCTTAAACGAAGAAAATTCCAAAATGTGGAAGGGCATGAATGTAACCGGAGTTGATGGATTTGTCACCGACCAAGACTCAATTGCCCTGATGCTGCGTGTGGCTGATTGTGCAGCCCTGGTTTACTACGATCCCACCCACACTGCCATTGGTGTGTTTCACGCCGGCTGGCGGGGTATAACCCAGGGGATTCACCTGGAGGGATTGCGGCAGATGATCAAGCACTACGAAACTGATCCCCGTGAAGTAATGGTCTGGATTAGCCCCTGCGCTCAAAAGGCCAACTATGCGTTTGCAGAAGAGCCAAAGCAGGCTCAAGATTCTGCCTGGAGCGACTTTATCTCTCACCGTGGCAGCACATGGCATATTGATTTGCCCGGCTTTGTCTGTGCCAGTTTGAGTTCGGAAGGAGTGCTCAAAAAAAACATAAGCACTTCCGGCGTGTGCACCATCGAATCTCCTGACTATTTTTCTCATACCCAAAGTAAGGTAGAAAACAGCGATCAAGGGCGGTGCGGTGTGGTTGTGAAGATTAAAAAAACCATTGCTGTGTCCAAGCTCGTTTCCAGTGAGCCAACACTCGACTTCGACGAAGAGTAAAGGTTATCGGGTTTTTTGACTGGTTCAAACCGCGTATACTAACGCTACGATGGGATGCATGACTCATCCAGATCTATTTTTACCCCACCAGGCTGTACACTTCACGGGCATTTGTGGTGTGGGCATGACTGCTTTGGCGTTATGCTTGCAAGACATAGGCTTGCACGTTTCTGGTAGTGATACCGGCGAGGATTTTGTAACCAGCAAGGTCTTGCAGGCAAGAGATATTCCTATAAGCATAGGGTTTGATCCGGAAGTGATTGACCAGCCTGTTCAAGCGGTGATTTATACCGGCTCCCACGGTGGCGCACAAAATCCTCAGGTACTCATGGCAAAAGAACGGGGCATTCCCACCTATTCCCATGCGCTCGCATTAGGCATGCTCAGTCGGGATAAAAACACGATTGCCGTGTGTGGCGTAGGCGGCAAAACCACGACCAGTGCTATGTTGGCCACCATCTTTGAGCGGGCAGAGTGCAATCCTTCGTATGCCATTGGAGTGGGAGGAGTGAGTACGCTTGATTTTCCTGGCTGCTGGAATAGCAGGGGCGAGGATTTTATCGCCGAAGCTGATGAATACGCGACTTCTCCCGGAACTGATGCTACACCCCGATTTATGGCACTGAAACCCAAAACTATTGTCTGCACGGGTATTGCTCATGACCATCCGGATGTATACCAAACGTTAGCAGATGTCCAGCAAGCGTTCGCGCGTTTTTTTGCGCTTTTACCTGAACAGGGCAAACTCATTGCCTATGGAGATAATGAGGCTTTGCAAGCAATCGTATCCGCCGTTGATCCAACGAAGTGTATTACCTATGGCATGCAAGCAGACAATGACTGGCACATTGTGACTATTGCGACCCAAAATCAACAACAAACAGTGACGATTAAGGATCCCAAAGGAAATATATTTGAACTCGTTCTTAAAGTGCCCGGCGCACACAATGCCTTGAATGCACTGGCAGCGTGTATTGTCGCGGACTCACATGGCATTGCTCGAGAAACTATCGTTTCAAGTCTACGTGAATTTGCGGGCACTAAACGACGGTTTGAAATTATTGGAGAGCACCACGGGGTCATCTTTGTTGACGATTATGCCCACCACCCCAGCGAGATCCAGGCAACCTTGAAAGCTGCTGCCGATTGGTTTAAGGCTAGGCGATTAATCGTTGTCTTTCAACCGCATACGTTTTCGCGCACCAAAACGCTTCTGCCCGAATTTGCCCATAGTTTTGAGCAAGCCGACCAGGTGCTGATTGCGGATATTTTTGCCTCGGCCCGGGAGCAATTTGATCCAACCATCTCCGCCTCCATGCTAGCAAACGAAATACATACGGTATCCCATAACGCCAACTTTGTGGCAGCTGCCGAGCTTGAGCGGGCAGTTACCCAGCTTATTCAGCCAGGTGATGTGGTCATCACCATGGGGGCAGGGGATATATACAAACTGCATGAACAATTGAGCGGAGCAAAAGCCTAATGCAACAATTCAATGACTCTTCTCTCAAGCAGCTCAATACGATGCAGCTTGACGCTCATGCTCGCCGCTTAGTTATCATCGAATCAGCAGCAGATGTGCGTGAGCTTGCCCAAACACTTACTTCTACCCGGTGGATGGTCTTAGGTGGGGGCAGTAATATCCTGTTTACCAAGGATTTTGCCGGTGTGGTCGTCCATATGGCTACCAAGGGGATTGCTGTGGTGGTGCAAGACGATGAACAGGTGGTGCTTGATGTTGCCGCCGGTGAGGATTGGCCGCAGCTGGTTACTTACTGTGTCAACCAGGGTTGGGCAGGTGTCGAAAATTTGGCCCTGATTCCCGGGACCGTCGGGGCAGCGCCAGTCCAAAACATTGCTGCCTATGGGCAATCGGTGTCGGATGTTATCCTGAGTGTCACGTATTTTGATCCCACAACAGGTGAGTTTGCTACCCTTTCTAAAAATGCCCTGCAGTTTGGCTATCGCGATAGCATTTTCAAGCACGAACTCAAGCAAATGATTATCACGTCGGTTCGCTTAAGGCTTTCATTAAAACCACACTTGGCGGTGAACTATTACTCAATTGGCCGCCGGCGGGATTCGATTCAGGAAGCACTAGCCAAAAAAGGCGAGCCACCCTACACGATTGCTGACGTGTATGAGGCAGTTGTCGCAATCCGCATGAGTAAATTGCCCAACTGGCATACGACACCCACCTTTGGCAGTTTTTTCAAAAACCCTTTGCTCACAAAGACGCAGGCACTTCAATTAACTCAACAAGTAAAGGACTTACAACTGTATCCGGCCGATAGCCTGTCATATAAACAAGAAAACGATCCTTCGTTTAATCAGGCTGACTTTGTCAAAGTGCCTGCCGGTCGGTTGCTGGATGAGCTTGGGTGGGCAGACAAGCACATAGGGCAGGTGCATACCTATAATCACTGGGCTTCGATTGTGACCCATGACGGGCAGGCTACCGGGCAAGAAGTTTTAGATTTCACGCAAGCAATGCACGCTGATGTTAGAGATCATTTTGGTATAGAATTAGAAGCAGAAGTAAATATTTATTAAATTAACCTAATTGACCTAAAAAATTAAGAATACTACGAAAGTTTAGTCATTAGAGAAATTAGTTATTAGAAATTTGTTGCCTATGTCTTCTTTCAAAATCACTGGTGGGACGCCTTTATACGGTTCGGTGCGCTTGGGTGGAGCCAAAAACGCCAGTTATAAGCTCATGATCGCCTCGCTCTTATCCGATCAAGAATCGCGCCTCCTCAATTTTTCGCGCATTTCCGATGTGGCAGCAGTGGGCGAGATGATCACCTCTTTGGGCGGCAAGGTGGAGCAGCGGGGAGAGCGGACCTTGTTTATCAGCGCTTTGGGGATGTCGGGCTTTGCGATCAATGAGAAATATGGGCCGCAATCACGCTCGGCGCCCATGTTTGTGCCCGTGCTGCTGCACCGCTTTGGAGAGGCGCGGGTGCCCAACCCAGGTGGGGACAAAATCGGCAAGCGACCGATGGAGCGGCAGTGGGAGGCAATTCGGCGCATGGGGGCAACCATCAAACAACAGGGAGAATACATTGTTGCTCGTACCACCGGCTTAAGGGGCATTGACTATACCTTCGACAAAAACTCCCACACCGGCACCGAAACGGTGCTGATGGCCGCAGTGCTCGCTAAAGGCACCACTATCCTCAAGAACGCGGCATTGGAGCCCGAAGTCGACGATTTAATTACCTTCCTCAATAACATGGGCGCGCGCATTAGGCGGCGGTATCACCGCATTATCGAGATTGAAGGTGTCGATCAATTGCAGGGCACGATTCACCGGATTATGAGTGATCGCAACGAAGCGGTGTCGTATGCGTGTGCCGCCATTGCCACCCAGGGAGATATTATCGTTGAAAATGCGAGGCGCGAGCATCTGGAAGCGTTTTTGGAAAAACTCGACGAAATGGGGGGCGGCTATGACATTGGGCCGTATGGCATTCGGTTTTACTACAAAGGCCCACTCAAAAGTGCCGATATTGTGACCTCGCCACATCCGGGCTTTATGACCGATTGGCAACCCTTATGGGCAGTGTTGGCCACGCAAGCTCAAGGGGAGAGTATTATTCACGAAACGATTTTTCCGTCGCGCTTTCAGTACATCGAACCCTTGCAAGCCATGGGCCTCAAAGCTGAGCTTTTTAACCCAGAGCTGGATGAGCCCAACAAAATATACAACTTTGACGTCGATGCGCAGACAAATAGCGATTTGCATGCGGTCAAAATCTTGGGCCAAGCAATGCTTACTGGTGGCGAATTTACGGTCAAGGATTTGCGTCATGGAGCAACTCTCGTGATTGCGGGCATTATTGCGCAGGGCTCAACCGTGCTGCATAATGTCGAGCAAATTGATCGGGGCTATGAAGAGCTGGATGTGCGCTTGCGCTCCATGGGGGCGCAGATTGAGCGGATTGAGTAGAGTGCGTCAAACGGAGAGACGTGGTCCGGCAAACTAAATACTGTTCGAGACGAGTCGAGAACTGAAAGCACAAGAAAGTAAATGACTTCTCGCTAATCGCTCGAAGAATATTTGAGGATGTGAGGAGATTTAAGACGAAAGGAGGTTTTAAGGAGCAACCAACAAGTACATACAGAGCGTGTGGTCCTTGCTTCTAAAGTAATAAAATGGAGGCAAGGAATACGAGGAAGAAGGTCCTGAAGTAAACTTCAGGAAATCGGACTGCTAGGTATTAATAACATTTCTATTGACTAGCAAGCATCAGCGGAAACCTTCTGGGTGTGTCAAGCATCCATAATCAATTTGATCAAAATCTGTGAGTAATTGCAGAAACCAAAGTCAGATTGAGTCTTGAAGCAAGCACTACTCCGGCTTGCAATTACACTCATGTATCATTCTGAAGTGGGCTGAAGCTTGCGTTGGCTGCAGCCACGAGCATATGTGTCATCCTGAGCAATTTTGCGAAGGATCTAGTGAAACGTGAGTGCTCTTATCGACTTCGTCTAGATGTTTCGGCTTGAGCTTGTGCTCACGCTCAACATGACGCCGGTGAGTGTTTATTAAAGAAAGTGCGAAACTCGTATTTAGTTAAGTATAAACAAAGGAACATCTATGTGCGGAATTTTTGGAGTTTCATTGCAAAAAAAAGTTAATGTGGCGTCGGTTATTAGGCAAGGTCTCAAGCGCCTGGAATATCGGGGCTATGACTCATGGGGTATTGCTGTGCTTGATGGTCACTCCATCAAAGTAGTTAAAAAAACCGGGGCCATTCCCGAAACATTGCCTCACATGATGCCCAGGGCACTCGCGGGCATTGGTCACACTCGTTGGGCTACGCATGGGGGAGTAACTCAAGCCAATGCGCATCCCCATGTAAGCCTTGATGGATCATTTGCCCTGGCTCACAACGGCATTGTGGAAAACTTTGAGGAACTCCAGCAAGAGCTGGCGCAAAAAGGAAGAACATTTGCTTCGGAAACTGACACTGAAGTAATCGTGGGATTACTCGAACAGGAATTACTTAGGGCAAGTGATTCTTTTCAAGGCAGAGTACAAGCAGTGCGAAGCATTTTCAAACGGCTTCAAGGCCGGAATACGATCATGGTGCTTACCCATAACGGAGAGATCTTTACAGCTCGCAACGGCTCACCGTTAGTGATTGGCAAAAAGGACAACGATTTTTTTGCAGCCTCGGACACGCTGTCTTTGGCTCCGTTTGTAAGCGATATGCTCTCGATCGAAAATGGACAGATGGTGACTATCCAAGCTCACAGCATGCAATTATTTGATGTCGCCACGGGCAAGTTGCTTGCTCACTCGTTTGTACCCCTTAAGCTTGAGCACACCACTATCGATAAGGGAAATTTTGACCACTATATGCTCAAGGAGATTTTTGAAACACCCAAAGCATTGCGTGAAGTGAGTCGGGTTGACCAGAAAAAATTAAAACTGCTTGTCCAGGCAATCCACCCAGCTACACAGGTGTATGTGATTGGCTCGGGAACAGCAGGTATAGCTGCAGCTCAAATGGCTTATTTTTTGCGCTCCATTGCCAAGATACAAGCTAAAAGTTTAATCGGCGCCGAAGCAGGCGAATATGTGGATTTGTTTACTCACGAGGATCTCATTATTGCCCCATCCCAAAGTGGCGAAACGGCTGATGTCTTGGAGATTTTGGAAGCCGCCAAAAGTAAAGGTGTAACCCTTGCCTCGTTCACCAATATGCCGGGCAGTAGCATGGAGCGCTTGAGCGAGTATGCCTTTCACGCCCAAGCGGGCCCGGAAATTTGTGTTATGTCCACCAAGGTCTATAGTGCTATGCAAGCCTTTGGGTTTATGCTCGCCCATGAGGTCAATGGCACTTTTGATCTGGCAATGGAGAAACTAGCTAGGACAGAGCAGTCGATTCAAGCCATGCTTGCAGATGAGGTTTTACAGCAACGCTTGAAAACACTGGCTGGCAGCTTGATTCACCAAGAGCATATCTTTTTGCTGGGCAAAGGCCAAAACTTGGCAACGGTGCAAGAGGGTATGGTCAAGATTGTTGAGGGCAGCTACAAGCATGCCCACGCCATTGCCGCCGGGGATTTAAAGCACTATGCGATTACACTTATTGAGCGAGGCGTGCCGGTTATATTTGTCATTGCTCGTGATGCGAATGAGCGGGATATGCTGAGTGCCGTGTACGAAGTCAAAGCGCGAGGGGGAGAGATTATTACGTTGTCACCTCAAAACAACGATTCGTTCGACACCTATATTCCGCTTCCTGATTTGGGTGAGGCAAGTTCACTGGCCGCGATTGTGCCCCTGCAACTGTTGGCCTACTACATGGCCGTTGCCTTGGGCAACAATGTCGACAAGCCGCGCCACATCGCCAAATCGGTGACGGTGAAGTGAGGAGTGAAATGCTTTCCTCAATCTACGATTTTTTGTTGCGCGGTATACTGGCTCTATGATTGGATGGGATTGTCACTTAGTTATAGGAAAGAAGCAGGGTTTAATCATATGACAGAATCAAGAAAAGTTGCGCTTTTTAAGGGAAAACAGATCAGAAGAACTATTCATAAAAATGAATGGTGGTTTTCGGTGATCGATGTTATTGAAGTATTGACGGGCAATGAGAGGCCGAGAAAATACTGGAGCGATCTCAAATCAAAGCTGATTAGAGAAGGGTACGATGAAGTGTCCGAAAAAATCGGACAGTTGAAATTAATAGCTCCAGACGGGAAAATGCGTGTAACTGACTGTGCCAACACCGAAGGCATGTTTCGCATCATCCAATCGATTCCTTCTCCCAAAGCGGAACCATTTAAACTCTGGCTCGCAAAAGTGGGTTATGAGCGAATTCAAGAAATTGAAGACCCAGAGTTAGCCACCAAAAGAACCAGAGCTCTCTACAAAGCTAAGGGTTATTCTGATGATTGGATTGAGAAACGAATGCGTGGGATTGCCATTCGCGAAGAATTAACCGATGAGTGGCAAAAGAGAGGTGCCAGGGAACAAAGAGATTATGAAATACTCACAGCGGAGATTTCAAAGGCGACATTTGGCATCACTCCAAGCCAATACAAAAAACTGAAAAAGCTCAAGCGAGAAAACCTTCGTGATCATATGGACGACTTCGAGCTTATTTTTACGATGCTGGGTGAAAGAGCCACGACCGAAATCCATAAAACTGAAGACTCGAAAGGCATGAAAAAGCTACAAAAAGATGCTGGAGATGGAGGAGCTATTGCGGGTGGCGCACGGAAAAACTTGGAAAAACGCCTGGGTCGCTCAATTGTATCGCGTAAGAATTATCTAAATCAATCTGAAAGTAAAAAGGTGTTGGGCAGACAACATTAAGCAATGCACTTTTTTGAATGTAAGGCAATCATTTTTACCAAATCTGTCATGGTGAAATAGCTGTGCTCCTTCCGGAGTTAGAACCTATCTCTAAACCTACTTTCGACTGCAACAATCTCATTGTCGGCTGCAAGTCGTGAATTTCTCCTTGAAGTAGCTACGGCTACTCCTGCGTTGAAATTCCCACCTTTCGCTCGAAATGATTTTTGTTTCGTAACGAAAGTAGGTTTAGAGATAGGTTCTAG
>CAZVUJ010000026.1:0-8340 GCA_964630135.1 uncultured Pseudomonadales bacterium
TATAGGAATTGATACGCACCCAGAGTGGCAAGCCACAACCACAAAGCGCTCTTGCCCAGCTTGCTTTTGGCAAAAAGCGTGCTCCCCACCACCACCACCAGCCCCAAGCTCATCCATCCAAAGGCTTCAACCCAGATCACGTCATGCACAATTCCTAAAAGAATACAACCAATAAATACTTGTCTTGGCGGCATGTGCCAAGCCAGCAAACCCGCCACCGTGATAAACCACGAGAAGGGTGTTAAGCGATCGGTTATAAGCAGAAGAACAAACCAATAGTGCGCCATCTTATTCCACTCTCACGATCATATTAGTGTGGGGCTTGAGTAATAACTCGAGTTTCGCCTTTTTGATCACTTGGGCCTCAGTGCCCATGATGTGACTCACCACCCCAATAGGTATGTTTAAGGGCGCATCGTGCTCCCCCCCACTACTCACCACCACATCCCCGATGGCAATCTGATCACCCTGGGCAATATTGGTAAGATAGGCGGCTACGCCATCACCCGTCACAATACCATGAGCTGTATCATTGCTCGTTGCAGCCGGGAGGGCAAAGGTCGGGCTTATGGGAGTTTCCAGCAAACTAACCGAGCGCCCGCTCTTACTCACTCTGCCTATAAGCGCCCCCTTTTCTCCAAGCACCCACATATGTTCAGTGACGGCCTGATGTTGACCCGCTTTCAACCAAACGGAGTCACCCCGGACGGTGAGCGAAGATAAGACACCGGGGCGCGAGCGAGCTATGAACGTGCTCGAGCGCAAAAACTCATTTTCGGCCTCAAGGGTTTTTAGTTTTTCCGCATCGACTGCCTGATTGGCTAAGAGTGTTTCCAGCTCAACAATCGGCTGCCTGCCTTGATTGAGTTGCTGCCAGAGTTGATAAGGCTCTTCCACAAGAGAAAGCAATTGCTCCACCTTGGTTAGCGGTGCAATCAATATTTTTTCCAGCACTCCTCTAAGCGGCCTCAAACCCAGAGAAAAATCCAGCCCGATTACCACTAAACACAGGGCCACACTCAAGGCAAATGCTTTCACTGTTTGATAGCGATTAAGCGGCTCCATAGCAAGCCCACCATAATCGATAACGCTGTGGTTAGCAAGCCTTTGCTAAGGGTGGAGATTAGCGGATAAACAGGGCGGGGGTAAACAAGATAAGCGCAATGATAATGCCCAAGATAACTTGTATGAGCGTATGCTGTTTATCAATGATCCGGGCCAGCCCAACTACCAGCGGCAGCCATACAAACGCATATCCCCATACTCCTAAGCGCCAGATGGCAATTAAGACTAAAATGGTATTCACGCCTGCATGAATACTTACCTTAATAAACCGAGTCAGGACGGCGTAGGCCAGCAACACCAACCACAACAGAGTCAACTGATAGGCTAACGGAAATAAGTGCCACCAATAGGCAGCAGCCACCCCAAACAGATGAATAATAATAATGTCGCGAAAGAGAGGCAAACGCAGCTCGCGCCTTGATATGTCGGGATCGTTGATGCGCTTGGTGGCAAGCATCCATAAGTAAATAAGGCCAGGAGCACCTAAGTAAATCGCTAAAAGCCCCCCGAACTGGCCTACCGTTATTTCTCTTTGAAGATAGGCCACGCCAATTGTGCTCACAAAGATCGCAGGGATGACCAGCAGGGGGTCAAAGATATTAGAAATAATCTGGGCTATTTTTCGCATACCCCTCATCCTACCATTGATCAATTCGACAAAAAGCCCTCATTCGTGCCAGCACTCACTTGACTAACTTAAACCCCGGACCACCTTGACCCGCTTAAGCAGTGCCAAATCTTCCAGCACTTTGCCGCAACCGCGAACGACTCCAGTCATCGGATCTTCCATGCGCCACACCGGCATTTTGGTTTCAGCGGCAACCAGCGTCTCCAAACCCCGCAGCATCGACGTGCCGCCAGCCAACACCACACCATGCTGCAAAATATCTGCGACTAATTCGGGGGGTGTCTCCTCAAGCGTATCCCGAATTCCCTGCACAATTTGCTGGACAACCGGGGCCAAGGCCTCGCGAATTTCGGTGCTGTTGAATTTCATCGATCGAGGCAAACCACTGCTCAAATCGCGGCCGCGCACTACCGTTTGCAACACTTCACCGGTGCTGCCTTTGGCGTTGTCACCGAAGCGGGCGGCACTGCCAATCGACATTTTCACCAGCTCAGCCGTTGTCTCACCAATTAACAGACCATATTTAACCCGGGCAAACCGGATAATGGCTTCATCACATTCGTCACCTGCCACTCTCAAGCTCCGGTTGATCACCAAACCACCCAGCGAAATAATGGCTATCTCGGCTGTGCCCCCACCAATATCCACAATCATCCTGCCCTCAGGCGCCACCACATTTAGGCCGGCTCCAATCGCGGCCGCCATCGGCTCTTCGATTAAATAGGCTTCTCTGGCTCCGGCACTTAAGGCTGCTTCTTGCACCGCCCTGCGCTCCACTTCGGTGACACCTGAAGGAATCCCTATCACTACCCGGGGTCGGGGTATGCGCCGCCAAAACCCCCCATTCTCGTGGACTCGCTTAATATAGTAGGCAAGCATGGCTTCAGCGGCATCAAAGTCGGCAATGACGCCATCGCGCAAGGGGCGCAGGGCTTCGATATTGGCAGGAGTTTTGCCTACCATGCGCTTAGCTTCTTTGCCGATGGCCAAAACTGCACCAGTTTGGGTATGACGGGCCACGACAGATGGTTCCTTGATAACAATGCCTTTACCCTTGACAAGCACTAAGGTGTTGGCCGTGCCCAAATCAATACCAATGTCGTAGCTAAAGAGTCCTAGAAATTGATTAATCATACCTATGCTCACCTACATCCCTTGAAACTTGGGCCTATTATCGCATGCATTCTCACTTTATGCCCTGCATTTCTTTACTATTCTTCGAGCCAAGCGAGAAGTAGGTGCGTGCTTGATTCTCTCCCGCCTTATGACAGGATTGAACAATAGCGTGCGCATACATGGCAAGAGCATGCTTGGAGCAAAACCACATCATACACATTTGAGTCCCCATTGATTACAATATGTCCTATGATCGAACGCTTGACTCGAAATGCTATTGTTTTCGTCTTCCATTGCCTATTGCTTATGACTCCTTTTGTTTGGAGTAGTTCCACCTTTGAATTGTTTGAATATCCCAAAATGATGCTCACCTACTTGGCAACACTGCTAATTGTGTTTGCCTGGGGTGTGCGCATGGTTATGGCCCGGAAACTTATCCTTAGAAAAAGCTACTGGGACATACCTCTTTTAATCTTTCTTA
Source organism: uncultured Pseudomonadales bacterium (assembly GCA_964630135.1). Classification (GTDB taxonomy): domain Bacteria; phylum Patescibacteriota; class Microgenomatia; order UBA1400; family RBG-16-45-19; genus CAYYKL01. Next base: position 3,291 of record CAZVUJ010000026.1, read on the forward strand.
GTTCCCAACTTATTTCCACCTTAACTTCAATTGACGTACACACCAGCATCTGGGGGTATTATTCTCGCTTCCACGGTGGCCTGGCTTCCACTTTAACATATATAACTCTCTACTACGCCGCCATAAGTAACCTGAGGAAACGCGACGTTTTGCCCTTACTCGCCACCATAACCGTTGCCTTGATCACGACCAGCCTCTACAGTTTCGGCGAACATTTTGGTTACTCACCGTCATGTCTGTTAATTCGCGGCGAATGGGGCGTGTCCTGCTGGATTCAGGACGTGCAAAACCGGGTCTATGGCACCTTTGGCCAACCCAACTGGCAAGCCGCGTATATTGTGACTTTACTCTATCTGCCGCTCACTTTTGTGTGGAGCAATGCTTCCACCCAGAAAGCCTCGCTCAGACTCAAGCAAGCTAACCAGTCAGCATCACGAGGACTACAAACATTCGTTCAAAAACACCTCTCCCCCCTCTCCCTGGGTGCCTACGTTCTGGGTGTATGTGTGCTTATATTCACCAAATCTCGCTCTGGTCTTGCCGGATTTTCGCTGGGTTTTTGCGTCTACTGGTTACTGCAGCTAGGAATGGCTTTTTGGCTCCGGCACACACTCCCGCAGCTTCTTAAGCAAACGTTAACCTCGTTCCTGTTTCTGTATATGGTATTGACGGTGGTTATGGGAGTTTTTGGCAAAGGCGTATGGGGACCCTTGGACAACGTCTTTTTTAATCGATTGAGTCAACAAGCGGCCCCAGCTTCCAACCAGCTCATACAACCGGCCTCAAACGTCACTGCGCCTCAGGGCGGCACTGAATCGGGAGAAATTCGAAAAATCGTTTGGCAAGGAGCAATTGATTTGTGGCGCCGCTACCCGTGGTTTGGCTCCGGCGTTGAAACTTTTGCCTACTCGTACTATCAAGTCAGGCCGGTAGCACACAATATGGTGTCCGAGTGGGATTTCTTATACAACAAAGCGCACAATGAATTCTTGAATTTCTTGGCCACTACCGGCCTAGTTGGTCTGTCAGCTTATCTGCTGTTATTACTAGGCATTGTTCTGGGTGGAGCCAAACTGATTCTCCAGGAAATTCAATCAATTAAAGCTCTCGAATTGCCTACTTCGAATAATCAAAGTGCTGCTGCAGCACCCCTGACCATCATTCGCCTCGTCATTGCGTTAGTAAGCGGGATTGTGGCGTTGAGTGTTTCTAATTTCTTCGGCTTTTCCACCGTCAATGTGACCACTCTGCTGTTTGTCTTCGCGGCCTTGATTGCCCTGCTCATGCAACCTGAAGAACCCCGCGAACCCCACAGCCAACAGGCAAAGCCTCAATCTTCTCATGGGTTATTAATCGTGATCCTTTCCTTAGCATTTTTATTTGCTGGCTCCAAGTTAGCCACGATGTATCGAGCCGACACATTATTTGCCAAAGGCTCGAGCCTGCTGGATGCCCATGATGTTTCTCCGGCTTTGCAACACTTGGCCAAAGCCAGCATCTTAGTACCTAATGAGCCAAAATACGCCGAAGAATTATCCCTTGCCACCGCCCAAGCCGCAGCCAGTTTGCAATCCGCTAACCAGGCCACGGCCGCCGCCCAACTAGCGGTGCAAGCCGAAGCCATTTCTAACCAAACGCTTCAACTTAATCCCTACCACCTCAATCACTACAAAACCCGAGCCCGCGCCTTTGTGTTGCTGGCTGAAATCGAACCGGAATTTATTACACAAGCGATTGCGAGTCTGGAAACCGCCACCACTCTCGCCCCCACTGACGCTAAAGTTTGGTACAATCTTGGTTTGCTCTACGAACAAACCAACCAACCAGAGAAGGCCAAAGCTGCCTATGAACACACCATTGCCCTCAAACCAAATTACGAAAGCGCCCTGCTTTCCTTGGCTGGACTACTTGAGAAACAACAGGATGCTTCGGCTGCCGCGACCATTTATGAGAACATAGTAAGGACCATAAACGCTCAAAATCCTGAGGCGATTGAGCGCTTGGAAAAATTACAACCTCAGTAATCTATGAAGTCACTTCCGCTTGTTTTAGCTCCCGATAACCGTTTGCGCCAAAAGTCAAAATCAGTTGAACGCCTGGACGCGAAACTGCTGACCTTTCTCAATGACCTTGCCCAGACGCTACTCACTAAAACCGATCCGCCTGGTGTTGGCTTGTCCGCTATTCAAGTCGGCCAACCACTGAGAATCTTTGCCACCTACATGCCCCAAGATTTAAGTTTGCCGCTCAAAAGCTGGAGCCCGACTAATCAGGAAATTGTGTTTATGATAAATCCGGTGATCAAAGCTGTCACACCCGGCGCAAAAACCTTGGGAGGAACTGTGAGTAAACCCTATTACGAAGGTTGTTTATCGATTCCTAAATTGTATGGCCCCGTGTATCGCTATTATGGCCTGAGTTTGGAATATCAAAGCTTTGCTTTTAAGCCTGAAATGACTGAAGTTCCCCCACTCAGTAAACAGACGGCTAAATTTGTCGACTTTCCCGCCCGCGTGATTCAACATGAGCTCGATCACCTCGATGGTATCCTCTTTACCGATCACACGCTCAAAGACAACTTGCCCCTCTATTACGACACCCCCGAAGGCCTAGAACCCATTGACAATCCGAAAACAATTATCACTTGGTAACCTATGAAGCCGTCTATTGTTTTTTTTGGCTCTTTCCAACACTATTCAACCTATATCGCCAAAGCATTGTTTGAAAGCAAAGATTTTACTCTGGCAGCAATCGTCACCACCCCTCCTCAACCAAATGACACCAAAAGTGTCCATGCATTCGCTACAAAGCATTCAATTCCGGTATTCACCCCTGACCTACTTGAATCACTTGATCCTTTATTGCTATTCAAAAAATTGCCTAAAGTTGATCTCTTTGTTACCGCAGGCTTCGGCAAACTCTTGCCCGTCAATTGGTTAAACTACCCCCAGCTGGGCGCTCTCAATCTCCATTTTTCCCTCCTGCCCAAATACCGCGGTGCTAACCCCGCCGAATATGCCCTCCTCCGAGGGGAAGCAGAATCAGGCATAACCCTGATTGAAATGGGAAGTGAGTTTGACACCGGCAACATCATTGCTCAAACCGCCATTGATCTTGACCGCGAAGAGAATCGAGAAACGCTCTATGAAAAACTGTACCAGCTTGGCACCGACTGTATTGAAGTGATGCTGAAGGAGTACGTCGTACGTCGTACGTCGTACGCCGCTCCTGGCCTTCCCCAACCACCCTCCCCTACCCCCGAGGCCAAGCGCTTGCACCGCCGAGATGGATACATTCGGTGGGAAACGTTGGACAAACTGATGCATGCGCAAGCTGTTCAAATACCTGAATTGCCCACCGCTTGTCAAAAAGCCCAAGTTACCGACGATGGGTTAATCGCCATTGAGCGAGCCAGCCGGGCGCTCTATGGCTACCCTAGTCTGTGGACCAGAATTCCCACCAAAAAGGGTCTGAAAATCATGAAGCTCATAAGCCTGAGAGCACATAACAACACGCTTCAATTAGATAAAGTCCAGGTTGAAGGCCAACAGCCAGCCCAGTTTAATCAAATAAAGAATATGATTAGCATGAAATAACCATGATTTTTTCAATTAAAGTACGTATAAATAAATCTACTATGCATATTGCACTTTTCGGCGGAGCATTCGACCCACCGCACAATGGCCACAAACTGGTGGCCGCGACACTTATTGAAAAACAGATTGTTGATGAGGTCTGGTTTGTGCCGGTGTTTGAACACCCCTGGGCTAAGCAATTAGGCAAAACGTTTATGTCCGATTATGCTCATCGCCATCACCTGATTAAGCTCCTTGCCGATAACCAAAAGACAAAAGTGGCCGAATTTCGCGGAGTGAGTTACACCTTTGACACCCTGGAATATTTTTCTAGAAAACAACCTCAACACCATTTTTCCTGGGTCATGGGCAGCGAATATTTGCCCAAATTTGATGCGTTTCTCGACACCCACCCAAGACTCGCCAACTATCGCATCTATATTTATCCGCGCGCTGGGCATCCCATGGCAGGACTGAAAGAAAATATGATCGGGCTGCATGATGTGGGAGAGGTTGATGTTTCGTCAACGCTGGTCAGGCAGCGCATCTCTTCAGGTCAATCAATTGCTCATCTTGTGCCACCCGTCATCGAGGCGTATATAAAAAAACATGCCTTATATCAAGCATAAGCGTCACCGGACTTAATGACACTGTATAACTCCTGGCGTTATTTGGGTTTACAATAGCCCTATGAACAAACTTCTTATAGAAACTCCCCTCCAGGCTGCACTCCTCTATCCTCGGTCAATAGAAAACCTGGCCAGCGCCATCCGCACCCTCAAAAAGAAGCACGCCCTCTCTCAATTGACTCTACTTGTTGTCGCGCACCGCCAAGACACCATTGACTATAACGCCTTACAATCGATATTGGATCTAGAATTCCCCCAAGCAAAAAGCGAAATCATAACCATTCCGCTTAAAGGCATCATGCAAAAAACCTGGAGCACGCTAAAAAGGCATATCGCCTTTGAACCAATGCCGTTACCCAACGACGAGCAGCGAAAAAATAACCTGAGAGCCATTGCGACTCACCGCAAGCATATGATCCAACACCTAGCCACTAAACTGGAAATCCTCTTGCTTGAAAGCTATTGCTTGCAATCGGGAAAAACTGGATTCGTCGTGAGGAAAGATCAACCAAGACCCCTGGCATCTCAACCTGAAATGATTGAACTATAACCCACAGCCTTGTAACCTGAAAACTAAAACCTATTCAGCTTGTTTGGGCTGCCAATGGGTGGTCATACCCTCACGGCGCAATTGCCGAATCATCTTAATAGGCAGTAAGCATTTTTTCTTGACACCATCAATAAGCAGGGTGACTGGATGGAGGTTGCGTCGAAACGGGCGCTTGGTTCGGTTTTTAGCGTGAGAGACATTATTGCCAATGTGAGCCACTTTCTGAAATTTAAGGTGATATGAAGCCATAGTGTTACAATCCTACAAGTATCGTTATAATCAGTGCGAAGCGCTTA
>CAZVUJ010000027.1:0-8199 GCA_964630135.1 uncultured Pseudomonadales bacterium
TCTCGTGAACTGGAGAAAGCGGGGGATGTTTGACATCATCCCCCGATCCTTTGACATAAGGCTTTCGCCTCAATTCGACTTGATCCTAGATCCTTAGGCGGATCAAATCTTTGCTATTCGCGTCCATTGTGGACCACGCTTCTCAGATGATAGCTCACCTCTGGTTTTTTCTTAGGTCGTCCGACCGCACTATGTTGATTTCATCTGTTATTAACAGAACTTACTGGTTCAATCTAGAAAACCAAGTGGTATTTAACGAGCCACCACCCTCGGTCCATAAAGGACTATTCTATTGTTAAAAACAGCGGCTATTTCTTCCGATGTTGCCAGTCCAGGAAGAATTGTTGATACATATCCGCCTGACCAGCTGCCGCTGCATAATCTTGCTCCGGGGCGCTGAGGATCTGCTTGATTTCAGCAGCTTGGTCTGTCAGACCCGCCGCTTCCAAAAGCTGAATTCCTACGAGCGCCCGTTGCCTGTCATCCTCGGTCCCGCGCAGTTTCACTGCCACGACCACTTCCCTCAAAACACTTTCTGTCAATTGGATTTTGATCTGTTCACCTTTGACTTGCGTCTTGATGAAATAATCGCTATCCAGCTGAACAGAATGCTGCTCTTTGGAAAGCCACGCTACAAGCTCCACTAACGCGTTTCCTTCGGCTTGATCTAAATACTGGAGAATTTTTAGGGCTACCACGGGCAGTTTGGAACCATATACACCTTGCGGTGTAAAATAGTACCACGCATACCCGAGCATCCGATCCAATACCTGTTTCCTTGGGTTGTTCCACCCATCGGATTCAGACACATGATCAGTCCAGCCCATCAAAATAATCTCCCCAGCTTTTCCCTCGACTGCTTGCCCTGATAGCAAGAGGTTCGCTAATTCCGCATGTGTTGTCAGTCCTTCCGGACCTAGCACTTGTTTAGCTAGTTGCTCCATGTCTTCCAGCGGCTTGCAATCTGAACAAATCAATAGGCCATCTGGCTGTTGCGATACAGGTTTTTGCTGACCGCAACGAGCACAGCTCTCTTCAGCCCGGCATTGACTGCATCTAGGATAACCATCCCATTTTATACCGCTTCTATCAACGGTACAGACGCGAGCCCTACCGCAGCCGCAAATCGGCCAATCTTTTTGCAGATGAGCCTGGACAAAAACCGGTAAGTCTACCCATTTTGAAACATGAGTCAAGGATTGCTCCTGACCATCTTTCATATATGAGACTTTCGGCTTTGTCTCAAAAGTCCAATCTTCCCACCTGATCTCTTCCAATCCTTGATAAGCGACTTGCTCATTGATGTCGCCTATTTTGATGACTGGGTAAGAAATCGTGAGAAGTGGTTCATCCCGCTCACCTGTCTTTTGCCATACGATTTGGCCATCTTCAACCTTTTCCTCTTCCAAGGGAACCACGCGAATCGAACGTTCTTCTACATACGAAGTCGCCTGATCGCTGCCCCAAACTGCTTGGAAAGAAGATTTAGTTGAAGGAACACCATCTCGCTTTTGCAAAACTCTAATTTCATCCCCGTCGCTTTCGCTGGTTTTACCCAGCCAGTCGACAGAAATGATCACTAAAATAATGGTTCCGTCTCTATTGTCTTTCCACTTGGTAGTGGTCTTACTTGGAGCCGGAACTCCCCTGTACATCATTTTCCCGCGGGAATCTGCCTTTATAGGTTCGAGTACGACTCTTACTTTATAATTAGGCAGAATTCCTTGGGGCAAAAAGACGATAGAACCTTCATGGGAGGCAATCACCTCACCGGTTTCATCGTACTTTGAACCCCTGCGGGCTTGTAATTCGACTACTTCGGTCACTATTGCCTCCTCATGAAAGATGGGCTATAACTTGTTTACCGGCCGTCTCAGCAGTGAATTCACTCACCGCTTCGACTTTGTCGGCAAACTTCTGCACCGTTTCAATTGAAGCGGAGCCAACATCGCATAAAATCACAATGATGTTGAACTCCAACTCCTTCTTTTTAGTAAGGAGCCACTTCAAAAATTCGGGAGAGATCGGCGCTTCACCATCGGTGATGAAGCAAATGTCAGCCTTTTTGAGGCCTTCCCTTTCGATCATCTCAACCGCCTTTTTGAGCGGTGCTTCAAAATTCGTGCCGCCGCCAGAACGCGCGTCGGCGATGTGGAGTAACTGCTTGGCTGTCAAAACGCCTTTTAAATAAATGCCCGACTGGCGCACGCCATAGTCGAACATTATCCACCCAAAAGAACGCTTCTTAAGCTTCGCATAGTAAGCCAAAGACAAAACTACTGCTTTGGCCCACTGCTGTTTGGTGCCATTCATAGAACCGGAGCTGTCTTCACAGACAACCACCGGCCCCTCGCCCTCAGTGGCCTTGGTTTCCTCGTCCACCTGACGCAGTTCCCCCCGTGACCAACGTTGCATTGCTTGGTGTTTGAGAGCCGGGTGAGCTAGAGCAACTAACTCACCTCTATGCGCCTTGCGCAAACTCCGGCCATAAGTGGTTTTACTCACTTTCCGGCCTTCGCTTTGCGTCGTGGATTTGGCTTTTTTGGCAGCCATACGGCGAATTCGGCCTAAGATTTTCGCGAAATCTTTCCAATCCTTGTTGCGCTTCATGCGCTCCAACAGACCGAAAGCTTCCGGAATACTCTCTAGGATTAATTCGCCTTCATCCAACCCCCAGGCTTCCAGCGTTTCCGCTATCTCTTGCACCTGGGTGTTGGCCTGTTTGATTGCCTGCAAACCCATGCTCGCCAGTTGGCGCAGTTTTTGGGTTGCATGCTGGCTACCAGCTTCACCGAGCAAACTTTCGGCTTTGGCATTCGCCTCAGATTGGGCTTGGTTGGCTTGCCTCCGGGCTTGCTGGGCCTGAGCTTTCGCTTGTTGCGCTTGGGCTTGCAGTTGTTGGGCAATCTGCTGAGCTTGCGCCAACGTCATACCAGACTGGCCACCACTCTGCCCTGTTTGGGACGAACCTTGTTGGGGTTTTCCCTTTCCTGGTCGTGCTTGACCGCTTCCTGGTTGACCCGATTGACCCTGTCCAGGTTGTGGTTGACCCTGCTGATCGCCAAGCTGTTGGGATTGCTGCCCCTGGTCTTGGCCAGCATTTTGCAAGTCTTGCACCTGCTGCGCTGCCGCGTCTGCCAATTGTTGCTGCGTTGCGGCTTGCTGCTGCAATTGCTCAGCTTGCTCCTGAGCTTCGTTGGCAGTTGCCTGGGCCTGGGCTATCTCCTGGAGTTGTTCCTGATCCTTCTTGGGAATCAAGCCCAGCACCGAGGTACCCATAGCAATTGTGCCCATGACGGCCTTGAGATCACTCAGTTTTGTCCGAGCGTGCAGCTCTTGATAAACTGAGCTTCCCATAGTCGCTTTAAGCATTTCTTGCCAATAGCGCTGGTCTGCCGGTACCTCGTCTTTCAGAATCGGTTCAGGATCCCAAAGGACTTGGTACATATCCAGGAGTGCCGCCGGTACATCTGGCAACACTCCTTGTCCATTTTTTTCCATTTCTGCCAGAGTAGGCACACTTTGGCGATGCCGCAGGTACTTCCACGCCCGGAAGGTATCTACCTGGCTCACCGCCTTAGCCGCCAGCTTCCTTCTATCTATGAACTTTGCGGGTTGAGCCATTTCTGGCCTCCTTTTTGCTTTCTGCCGATGGTAATGTCCTGGACCTCTTGCAAGGCCTCCCGGACTTCCTCGAGCAGAACTAAAATTTCTTCCTGCTCGGTACCACCAGCTTGGGCAAAAAAGCCCTCCAGTTCAGCGACAACTTCTTCCAAAGTCTGAAGCGCATGTACGCTTCGAGACCGATCGCCAACAAAAACCTTCATAGCGTCACTATCCGGTGTGAACACCATGTCGCGAACTTCACGCGCTTCGTCCAGCGGCGTCCGGCACATGGGAGCAATCAATCCCTCAATGATGGGGATTTGCTCTTCTGTGTCCCAGAGTAGCCATTTGAGGACTATGAGGTCAGCTGCTGTAACGACAATCCGGCCGCTCAAGAGAGCATTGGCCTTCATGACGTCAAAGATGCGACCAAAGCGCCGGTCATCATCCCACGCCCACTGGAAATCGGACTGGTCCGACTCCAAGAGCGTTTCGATGATCTCGATGACCTTATCAAGCATGCTTTCCGGCAACTCGACGAAGACGACTGCATCCCGTAAGGTCTGCAGATCATCCAAGGTCATGGTGGTGAATTGGCGCTGCTCGCCCTTCACCTGGCGCTGATAACGAGCCTCGCGGCTGCGGACAAACCTCTTTTTGTTCAGCTTATCCAGGGAGCGCACTTGCACCCGGATGGTATCCCGCGACCACATGGCCGCTAATTCACTATCCGGGTCTGGCAGTTCGTTGGAGGCAGCCATGAAGGACAGCAAGGGGGTACGAACCACCTTGCCACCATGGCGCACGGTGCCGCCTTTGGCCAAATCAATTAGGGTCTGCAAAAGCCGCGAATCTGCTTTCCACTTCTCATCAGCGAAAACGAAGTGGGCGGCGGCGGCCCGACCTAGGGTGTCCTCGGAACGGATGCTCGTCACCCCGTTTCCCAGGTCTAGCTGTTCCAGCCGAGTTTCCTCGACCAAGAACTGTTCGACACTAGCTACGGCAGGCATCAACTCCTCGTAAAAATTGGCACCTGCGATGTGCTTAACCATCGCTTCGATAGTGCCAGTTTTGTTAACACCGGGGGTACCTAAGAAAAACACTGGATGGCCAGACACCCAGCTAAGCCAACTCGCTTTCGCGATGTCGTCACGCTGGATGTTGTCAGTCAACACTTCTTCGATAATGGCGCACACGGTCGGCGCCAAGGAAACAGCTTTTTGCAAAAGTTGCTTTTCGTTCATTTCAAACCTTCCTCTTGTTTCAATTCAACTTCACTTGTTTAAGCGTGTCGGCGATCATTCCTGCACCTTCTGGATCAATTCTGTTCCAGAGAGGGAGTGTCGCCCAACGCCCTTCGACTTTTTGCCTGCGGAATTCGACTGGCGCTTGCGGCAAGCCGACTTCGATATTATCCAAAATATCGAATCGCTTGATTACCACAGCGACCATCCCTCTATCGGCTATCCGGCGGAAATAGACTTCGTCTAGTTCGTCCTCACTTTCATGAGAGACGGCCAGTACAAGTCTAGCCGGAAATTCACCAAATGCGGCTTCAATTTCCTCAATCATGACCGAGGTATCCTCGACCACATCATGGAGAATCGCAGCGATGGTTCCGCCGACAGCGGTTTCTTCCGACCAGTAATTCTGAACTGCCCATCGGGCTACTCGCCAACCGACACGTAAACAGTGAAGAATATAGTCTTCCCCACCAATACGCGTTTGGCCAGCATGTGCTCTTTGAGCCAGTTCAATCGCGGATACGATCGAAGGCAACGACCTTGTGCCATACTTGACCATAATCGTCGCCTGAATATGAAGTTTCAATTCAAATGAACCTCTGAGGTGGTCCATCACACCTCCTCAAATTCCATCCGTACCGTTTTGATTCGTCGAAACGTCACGAAACGGTACAGACGACCTCGGTAAGACAAATCCGCCTCGCTTTTGCGGTAAACCTCTTGCATTTCAGCCCACAAAGGCTTAATGCCAAGCTCGCACAGCTTAGCGATAACGGACAATGGCGCGACGACCACCATGTCGTCATACCCTGCACTTCTGAAACGCCGCAAGATCTCTTGGGCATTTGTGAAGGGATTCGGATCCTGGTGGATCTCGACGCCGCCGAACCGTTCGTCAAGCCACTCTATCTGGACAGGGAGTGGCGTATGTTGAGAGAACCACATGATTTTTTTCATCTCAATTCCTTTTTCAGAGCATCCAGAATCTTCTGATACGCCTGAACTTTTTGGGTCGAATGACCGGTGGATAGTAATACTTTGGCATCGGCCAACGTTTCAAACCGCACCTCGCCATATAAAAACTCTACATCCAGCTCTCTTAAAGCTGGATCGATGCGAGTTTCGACGAAGAGTGCTATGTAACTCTTACCATGCCAGCGGGACGCCAGGGTCCACTCGGAAGAATCCATAAAACGCGCTAGGCGCTCGGACTCCTCTTTTCGTAGATTCACGCGTCCCAAATACAGTGAACCCAAGAGCTTGTAGGCTCTTTGTAGGTTCAATTCTCGAAACAAGACCTCCCGGGCAGAACTAAGGATACTTCCTTCAATTCTTCCTTGAGGCATAATCCAACGGTCCACTTGACCATTGAGATGGGTTAAAAGAACTTTTCCCTCGGACTTATCGTATATGACCGTGATTACGGTCGGGATAAAACCGAAGAAACGATCCCGGCGCACTCTGTCTTTCAGAAACAGGAATGCCGCAAAGATCAGACCCATAAGCGTCAGGATCCACTCAAGATAAACCCAGACACCATCCATGAACGAAACAAGGCTCATTTCTTTCCTCCTGCGCTAAAATGTGAATAAAAAGCGTTTATGTAGCGCGCGGAAAAGCCAAGCCCTTGCCTGTCCTGCATGAACTCAACCTCTCCACGCGCTACATAAATAAGAAGGAATATTTCTATTAACTATAATTTGTTCGGGATCTAAAATTATGGTACTAGCATAATAGTGTCCCTGCTTTTAAAAGAGCTAGATTATATAAACAAAGGGATATCTCCCTTCCTTCAATGCACAAGTGCTTTTTATGTATTAGAGGAAGGGGTGGAGTTGACAGACTCCACCCAATTTCCTTTGACTTTTTCGAGGCCGAAACAAGTGGCCTCTTTTTCCCTGACTAACTCGGGATATTTTGAGCGAGTACGCTCATCATAAGGTTTTGCTGGCTTTCCAGCCGGATTGACCTTCAACCGGTATTTATTTTTTTGCGACTAGCTTTGTTCTGCCAGCTGGATGAACCAGTCGACAAACTCACTAATCGCTTCCTGATAAGGAGTTACTGGACCCTCACGGTCCAAATTCAATAACTCCCCTTTGACGGGAGAGGTATTCAGGTCTACCTCAGACCGGATAGCTTCATCAAGTGTCCCGTCTGGCAACTTGACGAGCCGAGAAGCGAAAACAGCGAGGGTTTCGCACCCTTCTGCCGCAGCGAACTCTCGCCAGGCATCATTCTCCTCCTCTTTCGAAGAAAGAATGATAAGGTGCGTGGACCGACGGAGAATCTCGGCATTCTCCGCGGACCGCCTGCCACCAAGATCCAAAAGCACTATGGGAAATCTCTTCCCCAAGTTTTCAATGGCCCTTAAGGTAAAGACCATGAATTCCTGGGAGAAGCCCCCTTTTCGCCGGATCTCGGCGACTAGTTCTGGATCGGACTCAGCCGACCACATCCCTTCGCCGTCTGGGGCTGCCCTTTGCAGGAACACCCCTGAAGGGCGCCTGGCCAGAAGCTGCCGGTACACCTCTGCCAGAAAAACCGATTTCCCGGAATGAGGAGGCCCACCTACAGCCACCACCATTCCTTTGTACTTACTCCGGACATCATCCGGAGTAAAAGAATGATTGGCCACTGGCCACCTCCTTTTTTAGACCCTTAAGCTTATTCAGCCTCGGGGTCTTCGATCAAATCCCCAACCTGGTAGGCCGGGTCGTGGGTGGCCACGACCACGTACCCCAACCGGGGATCGTACGTGGCGACCGCCGGGGTGGGGTGAGCGCCATGCACGAGCATGGCATAACCCCAGACCGGGCCGCGGCCATTCACCAGCACCGGCTTGTCGCCGGGCAATTGGTCGACCACCTCAGCGGTGGCCTCCGCGAACTCCGCGGGGGTCGTTACCCCCCCGGGGATTTCGAACTTGACTACACGAAATTTTTCCAAATCCACTAAAGTAATAATCGGCTTAGCCATGATAACCTCCTTTTTGGGTTAACTAATACGACACCTTATCTGGCTAAAGATAAGATGAAGGCAGCTTACACTGCAATTGTTTCAATTCGTCATCCCAGCCTAACGGCACGGAATCAAGCTCCTTTATCAATAGAGCCGGAAAGGCATCTCCCGCATTACGGTGGAGATATAATTTAAGCCTTTCAGGCTCCTGACAAAGAAACTTATACCCAAAGGAGGTATTTATCTAGCTTACTGTTAAAGTGCTGAAGCGAAATTCGCTTCTTTCAGACAATCTCGTATTCTGCTTTGTCTTCAATGATCTTGCAGGATTAAAAATAGATTGGCTGAAAGAAACGCTTGTGCCTAACGATCTAGTTACGCACAAACC
>CAZVUJ010000028.1:0-7950 GCA_964630135.1 uncultured Pseudomonadales bacterium
CTTACAGTTGTCACCTAAACACTACGGTACTGTCATCCTGATCCCGAGTGAAACTTAAAGAGAAGCCTGTCTGTCGACAGACAGGGATCAAGTGTAAGCGAAAAACAACGCGATGCTAGATCCTTCACTTGGCTTTCAGCCAGGTTCAGGATGACTATGCCAGTAAGAAGTGTAGGTGGGTCAGGAAAATGCGCGTCGCGCATTCTTTCGCTTACGAGAGTTCGCGCGCATGCCTCTCAGCTTTAGACTTCTCGCTATCGTTCGAAGAGTATTAGTAACTCGGATAATACTACTCGAGTATATGCGAAAACTATAAAAACTGTTGACGAAGACTTCTCACGTTTGTTCGAAGAATAATGCCAAAGCAAATACTGTTCGAGTGAAACGAGAACTATCTAGATTGAGAATTCAAAAACAACTAGGCTTTTTTGGCCGGTTTTGCTTTGGCCTTGGAAGCTACCTTTTTTGGTGCAGCTTTTTTAGGAGCCTTCTTGACGACTGGCTTAGCTTTAGCCACAACTTTCTTAGTCGGTTTTGCTTTTGACTTGACAGGCGTGTTGACCACTGACTGATCTTTGCCAGAAATACTTTTGGTGATGCGTGATTTAATGCGGGCGGCTTTATTGGGATGGATAATACCCCGCTTTGCCGCTCGATCGACGGTAGAATACATCTCGCTCAATCCTTGTTCACCAAGGCCCGTTTTTACTGATTTGATGATGGTGCGCATTTTGGCCCGAATTCCGGCATTAACGAGCGTGCGGCGTTTTTGCTGACGCAATGCTTTAATGGCTGATTTGGTTACTGGCATAGGTACTCCTTCATGGTAAAAACTCACGCACTATTTCTTTTTCTCAACGCAAAAATAGCTAAGCTGGATTGTATCACAGACCTCTGGCCTAACCAAGATCGGCATTAGGCAATTTACCTGATACACTAAGCCTCTCGTGAGAGATAAAATGAGGACTATGGCACTAACTCCGGTAAAAAAAATACTTGATACCAGCCAAAGACTGCTCGACCGACAACACAACACCATTTTGTCGGCTGCAGTGGTGATTACCGGCAGCAGCATGCTTTCCGCTTTGTTTGGCCTGCTGCGTAATCGCCTCTTGTTATCTCGGTTTTTTTCCACCCCTGAGCTCCAGCAACAACTTGATGCCTACTGGGTTGCTTTTCGCTTACCTGAACTCGCGTTTCAACTATTAGTTATTGGCGCGCTTTCAGCGGCATTTATTCCGGTCTATGCCCGCTACCGCAAAGAAAGTGAGTCAGAAGCTAATGCGCTGGCAACCACCATGATGAACGTGGTCTTTTTAACCTTTCTCCTCATCTCTCTTGTCGTGTTCATTTTTGCCAGGCCTTTAAACGAGCTTATTACGGCTCAAAATTTTACTCCCGAGCAACTTGATTTAACCGTTAATCTGACTCGCATCATGCTGCTCTCCCAACTCTTTTTTGCTTTCAGCAATTTTTTAACTGGCATTATTCAGGCACATCAGCGCTTTTTGATCCCTGCCTTAAGCCCGATTGCCTATAACCTCGGGATCATTGGCGGCATTATAGTGCTCGCTCCCTGGATAGGCATTTATTCGGCAGCGGTGGGAGTGGTGATCGGCGCGCTCTTTCACCTCCTCCTCCAATTTCCTCAGGCAAAAAAGTTGGGCTTCCGCTATTCACTAAGCCTCAATCTCAAACATCCCGGCGTCAAATCCATGATCCGCTTGATGCCACCCCGAACCTTAGCTTTAGCGGTGAATCAAATTGAGCTGTTTGTCGGCGTATTTCTGGCCACTGCCCTGCCATCAGGGAGTTTAACCATTGTCAACATCGCTCAACAATTGCTCTCGGCTCCCGTGCGTATTTTTTCGGCCCCCATCGGTCAAGCGTCGCTGCCTTTTTTAAGCCGGGAAGCCGCTGACGGCGAACTAACTAATTTTCGAAACACGTTTGTGTCAAGCTTCCTGCAAACCATGTTTTTGACGCTGCCCACCAGTGCACTATTGCTCATTTTGCGCATCCCGCTGGTTCGCTTAGCCTATGGCTCAGCCCAGTTCCCCTGGCAAGCAACCGTCTTAACCGGCAGAATGGTGGCAGTGCTCTCCTTGTCATTATTTGCACTTGGAGGCTTGCAGGTGGTTAATCGCGCTTTTTATGCCCTGCATAACACCAAAATCCCCTTCGTCGTGGCGGTTTTCTCCGCTCTCACCTATGTGGTCGGGGCTACTTTAAGCGTTTTCGTCTTCAAATGGAATGTAGTAGGTTTGGGACTCATTATGAGCCTCGCTTCAGTCGGCCAATTTTTACTTCTCTTAACCCTCTTACTCAAAAAAATCGATGGTTTTGCGGCTACTATGCTCATCAAGCCGATGACGAAAATGATCACGGCATCGCTGCTGATGGCCATTTGCTTATGGGTGCCCATGCGCCTGCTTGACAACGTGCTTGATACTACCCGAGTAGTACCCCTGATTTTGCTGACTGTCTTAACTAGTTTGATCGGTGCACTGGTATACCTGGGTTTTGCGAAGATTCTGCGTATCAAAGAATTGGCCATTTTCATGGAACTCCTTCAAAAAGTTGGCAACTGGCGCAGTGTTCTCACCAAAAGTGATGCAGTCCTGGAAATCCCCACCCAGAGCCAGGAAATCAAACCGTTATAGGCTAAAATTGTGTCGCATATTGACTGTAGAACGTGCGTTGCTTAAGCTAGAAGTATGTCAAACCAAGAAGAAGCAACTTATACCCCCCCCGGTGCTGATGCTGCTGCCAACAAACCCCTTCTACAGCCATGGAATCAGCGCCATGAGGTTATGTCTCGAATAAAAGATCTGCTTGGAAGTAGGGACTCTGAAAACCCGTTACTCCAACAACATACCAATGACTCGCTTTTAGTCGGCAGAACATATACTGAAGAACAATTTTCCCAATTATTCGCAATTGATAATTGGGAACAAAAGTTAGCTAGTGGAGAAGATAGTTTTGGATTTGAAGTCGATGGATTTTCCACAACATTGAGTGATAGGAACGAAATCGCAAAAAGAGTAGCACAAGGTATCAAATATCTTCGGCAGATATCAGGAGTTGAAGCCAAATTTAAAGATTCACCCAAGTGGCAACAAAATATTTTTAAAGAATTAGTAATGAATGCAATCGTTGCCCAAAATGCTGTCCACACGGCAGGTTTATTTGAACCATCAAAAATAGCTGAGTTAACCCTTGCTACACAAGAAGCATATTTAACGCATTGGCATGTGCAACTAGCAGGAAAACCACTTAGCATCGATAATTTATCACCTGAACAAGTGCGAGCGGTTGCATACGGCATACAGGCTGTGGAGTACTGTAATACTACTCGCCTTGACTGGCTCGGCCCCGATAGCGGGCTTTACAAACAAATAAACCCAAATAATCAAGAGCAACTAACGAATATTATTAGCACGAATGGCTCTCTATTTGTGCCAACAATGATCAATGCTCCTCATGAGTTGGTTAAGCTCCATGACACAATTATCAGGTCTCCACATATAAGATTGGGCTATCAAGCTCCGGTTGCCGAAGCTCCCGCTCAAGCAGTGACTTCAGGAGAATCTGGCGGGACTGGAGAAGCGAGAGATGATGGGGAAACTCCGCTAATCCAACAAGCTGAAGATGAGGTGGCATTAGCCGATAGAGATGTTACTACAATCGAGGCAGAAATTTCTGCAGCTCGAGCCGCTCTGGAAGCTCTTGAATCTAGAAGAATAGAAGCTATTCAACGCCGAGAAAGTGCGCAATCGACACGTACTAACGCCCAGAATCTTGAATTACTAAAAGCAGAAGCAGCTAAAAGAGAAGCGCTGCTAAAAGGCTTTGACGAAGATCCAGATGTTAGAGAAGGGCAAATAAAGGCAGCAACATTAATTCGCCCAGAGAATGAAGGTCCTGGTTTCGCCGATTTAGAATATTTTATGAATCATGTCATATCTTTGAGTGTTGAACAAATTGCAACTATTTATGAAATTGAACCTTCACAATTCGAGAGTAATTACAATAAATTTCAAACCTTGATGGAAACAGTAAAAAATGGAATTGATTTTTCTATGCTTAGGGATCCCCTCATAACCCTATTTGACCGTGTCGTTGAAGATATTGGACACGAAAACCTTCAAAGAGGTAGGCAAAAACTTGAAAGCGCTATCCAGGCTCACGAGGGAACCGATAATCTTGAAGATAGGGTCAGAGATGGATTGGCTCACCTTAGACAAATACGTGGTTAGTAGTTCACCACTTACCTTGTTTTGCCTGTATAATTGCCTGCATGACCCAAGACAAGATTCGCAATTTTTCGATTATTGCCCATATCGACCACGGCAAAACCACCCTCACCGACCGGCTCCTGCTCAAAACCGGCACCATGGATGAGCGCACCTTTGTGGAGCGCATCATGGATAGCAACCCGATTGAAAAAGAGCGGGGTATCACTATTAAAATGGCTCCCGTGTCCATGGATTATGAGGGTTATACCCTGAATCTTATTGATACCCCCGGGCACGTCGATTTTAGCTACGAAGTCTCCCGCTCACTGGCGGCAGTTGAGGGAGCAATCCTCATTGTCGATGCCACCCAGGGCGTACAAGCTCAAACCCTCTCTCATCACCAAAAAACCCTGGAGCATGATTTAAAACTGATTCCGGTGATCAATAAAATCGACCTCGCTAACGCCGATATTGAGGGCACCATGCTGGAGATGATGGAACTGTTTGGTTTCCATGAAGACGAATTTGTGTTGGTTTCAGCTAAGTCTGGCTTGGGCATTGACGAGCTATTGCAAGCCATTATTAACCGTATTCCGCCTCCCAAAAGCAGGGAAACTCATTTCACCCGGGCACTCATTTTCAGCTCGGAGTTTAATAGTCATCAGGGTGTGGTTATCCGGGTCAAAGTGACCGATGGCACTATTACTCCCAACCAAGCGCTGCAGCTGTTAGCCACTCAGGCGAATTTCCAATGCATTGAGGTGGGGGTGTATAAGCCTCAACCCGAATCCAGACCTATCCTTAGCGCCGGCGAAGTAGGCTATATCGTAACTGGCTTAAAAGATATTTCTTTGACCCAAGTGGGTGACACCGTTACGCTTAAAGAAAGCATTGAAACCCCACCACTGCCTGGATATCAACCACCTCAGCTCATGGTGTTTATGGATTTGTATCCCCGCGATGGCGACGCCTATCCTGATCTGTTAGAAGCTATTAATAAGCTTCGGCTGCATGATGCCGCCATTGCTCACCAGCCCACTCATTCGCCGGCTCTGGGCAATGGCGTGAGGGCTGGGTTTTTGGGCATTTTGCACGCTGAGATTGTGCAAGAGCGTTTAACAAGAGAATTTAATTTAGACTTGGTTTCCACCGCCCCCACGGTGCAATATGAAGTAGTTTCGACTGCCAACAAAACGATGATTATTAGCAACCCCGCTGATCTCCCTGATCCCAGTTTAATAAGTCAAATTCGGGAACCAATGGCACTGGTAAAAATTTATACACCAGGCGAGTATGTTGGCGCCATCATGCAATTAACCGAAAACTATCGCGGCCGACAACTAACAATGAGTTATTTTGGCAACCGGGCACAAATCACCTACGAGATTCCGCTGGCAGAATTAATTACCACTTACTTCGATCAATTAAAGTCGGCATCGGCAGGCTACGCGTCGCTTGAATACGAGCTTACTGGGTATAAAGTCGTCGATGCCGTTAAGTTATCAATTATGATTAATCACCAAGAAATTGATGCGCTATCCCAAATTGTGGTTCGCGAAAAAGCCGAAAGTGTGGGTCGATTCCTGGCAAAGCGCTTGAAGGAAGTTATCCCCCGTCAGCTGCACGAGATTCCGATTCAAGCAGCCATTGGTGGCAAGGTGGTAGCCCGCGAAACCATCAAAGCGTTCCGTAAAGATGTGACTGCCAAACTCTATGGTGGTGATATTACCCGCCGAAAAAAACTCTTGGAAAAACAGAAAAAGGGTAAGGCTAAACGTGGCACGTTCGCCAAAATTGATATTCCACAAGAAGCATTTACCGCCGTGCTCAAGCGACAATAAAGTTATTGCGCAAACCGCCTGAGCTCGAGCATCACCACACTGTTTGGAGGCATGGCTAGCTCCAGACCATATTGCGGGGTCGCAATCTCAATGACTTCAACCACACTTTTACGCCCCACAGAGGTTTTGGTCAGCTCATATTGCCCCGGATCCAGGCGTTGAAAGGTGATGGGCACGACTTCAGTATTCTTGCCTGCCGGGTCATAATTAGTGAGCAGGAGCTGCATCGTTCCATTGAGTCCTTTGGCATTAAGAGCCTTGACCCAGGTTCCCTCGCCCACCACCTGCAACTGATCGGGGCCTAATCGATTAAGCAGAGCAAGTGCATGATACCGGGGCTTGGCTACCGCCCCGAATTGGTTGTGAGTGAGCAGTCCCCACCTGCCCCAATAGGCTTTCCCGGCAGGATCCAAACCATCCTGCACTTCAAAGGCAAAGGCGCGATCAATATGAGCGTTTTGAGCTGCACTTACCGCAATCGTATGCGCTGCAGCCAGCGCTCCATCATTATGCGCTGACAAATCACTGTTGGGTCCCCACTCAGTTATGAGGCGTTCAACTTTAAGCGCATGCTTTGGATAGGCGCGCATCAAACGGTCAAACTCCATCACATCATCCACATAATCTTGGGGATTATAGCTATATCGATGCCAAGAATAAAAGTCGAGCCGCAGATTATTGGCATCCACAAACTGCATAAAAGAGTTCACCCAATTGCGATAGAGCTTGGTCGTGGCGGGCCCGCCGAGTTTGTAGCTCGTGGTATTTTCTGCTTGCTGCGCTCCTTTGGCAGCATAGTAATAGAGGTCCAGATAGTTTTTGCTGCCATAGGTCTTAAACTGGCCAAATAAATCTGGTTCGTTCCAAACTTCATAATACACATCCGCAATATTTAGACCGTTTCGTCCGCTAATGTGCTCAATTGTTTTTTGGACAACGAGTTGCCATTCTTCCCAACGGTAAGGCAAACCAGTTATATCACCTCCATTGAGAACGGAGGGCATATAGGTCAAGGAAATAAATGGCGTGGCCCCAGTTGATTGAATGTCGGCAATCAGGCGGTCTAACTTACTCCACGAGAAAATCAATTTGCCATCTGAACCACGATTGACTACTTCATTAAAATCATAGACGTGATCAATACGGATATACTCCGGTCCCAAGGCCCTTACTTTTTGAGCTACCGGAGCAAAACGATACTCGTGTGCTTCCCCACCCTGAGCTAAATTTGCCCACGAGCGATGCATTTCTCCAACCACACCTTTCGTATCCACAACAATGCTGGCGGGTTGACCACTGGCTCGAGAGAGCCAATATTGCACCACATTAAGTTGCAAGCCAATACCAATCAAACTTGAAATAGAAATTGCCAACAGAATAAAGGAAGTGACGAAATAGAGTTTCTTTTTAGTGCGGCTCATCTCGCTTGTAAGCGTAGCAAGAATTGAGCGTCAACCCAAGTAGTAAGTGTCACACTTTTTCAGTCACCCGATATTCGATGTACCGACCCATCATGAGCCGCGTATGGGCATCTAAGCCGGGCAAGGCCGAGAAAAAGAGCCCCACGACAGGCATCCACAAAAATTCAACGGGCTGAAGTATGCGCCTCATCTTGGACGTTCCATCCGGTCGTGGCGGACGATTGAGTATATCTAAAATAATAATCACCACTAAACTGATGAGGGCAAACGTTAATATTGCCGAAGACACTTGCGGCAAAGTCTTGCCCAGAATTGTCCGGGAAAATTCAGGGTTTAAATAGGTAGGAATCAACGCCCCCAGTGTCACCGCAAAACAATTAACTGGCCACTGAAAATGTGCTTCAATAACATGAAGTACCCGGAATGTTTTATCGCCAAAAGGAATACCCG
>CAZVUJ010000029.1:0-7846 GCA_964630135.1 uncultured Pseudomonadales bacterium
AGAAATTGCCTGCATCCTCATTTGCTTACGGAGGGTTTAGAGATGACTTCTAGATTGCGCTATACTGAAACGGTATGGCTTTGTTGCTAATCATTTTCACTGTTTTAGCCAATATTGCAATTGCTGTAGTTGTTTACAACAACAATAAAAAGTCGATAAGCAATAAGTTGTTAAGTGCTTTGGCCATCAATCTTGCCGCATGGAGTGTCTTCACCTATATCGCCCTCCAACCCAATAATGAGATAACCAGGCTATTTTGGGTTCGATTTGTCATGTTTATCACCTCTCCTTTGGGGCCATTAATCTATTTACTGGCTAAAGCATTTCCTCAGCCGCAAATCCAGTTAAAAAAAACTGAAGTGATAGCTTTAATTAGCTTGACATCATTAAGTCTTTTACTGGCTTTGAGTCCATTTATGTTTGTTGATCTAAGAAATACTGCTGATGGCATGTTTTCCCTTACGCCAGGCTTTGGCATTATTGCTTATGCCCTCAATTTATTCATTTTCATGGGATTGGGATTTATTTATCTAGCCAAGCGTCTCAAGAGAAGCACGGGCCTGGTAAGAAAACAGCTTATGTATTTTGTTTTTGGTGTAGTGCTCTCTTTTTCATTAATCGCCATTACCAATTTCATCGCTGTAGTCATCTTTGCTACTACTCAATTAACGTTTATTGGGCCTCCGCTGACTCTTATCATGGTTCTTCTTATTTCTTATGCAATGCTCAAGCATCGGCTCCTAGAAATTAGAGCCTTGGTAGCAAGAGTAACAGCCTATTCTTTCTTAATGTTGGGGATATTGGTCATTGTCATCGCTTCAACTTTTTTCGCCAGCCAATATCTCACAAGCGGCTATAACTTGGCAATCTTTTCAAGCACCATCACCATTCTCATTTCCTTATCATTTCACTCACTCAGATTATTGGTCGATAAGCTAACAAATAAAATCTTTTTTAGACAACCCTATTCTTCTGAGAAATTAATTAATAGTTTGAGCGACACCGTAAGGTCAACATTAACACTCAAAACGCTGACCAGAAACACACTGGAAGCACTCATTGAGACAATGCATATAACTAAAGGAGCTTACATAATTACCCAACCCCACCAAAATCCCGTTGTGATCCAACAAGGATATGGAGAAATGCTTACTGTTGATGTGGAAACCTTGACTCAACTTAGCAAAGCATGCAAAAACCAACTGATCGCCTACGAGGAAACTCAGGATAGCAAGACAAAAGAGCTGCTTAGGAATATTGGGGCAGCGATAGTTATACCACTGAGAGTCAAATCAATTTCTCATGGTGTACTTATGTTAGGAGACAAAGAGAGCGGTGAAATCTTTTCCCAACAAGATCTCGGAGTGCTTGAGATTTTTATGCCGCAAATTTCATTAGCTCTTCAAAATGCAAAGTCATTCGAAGAAATAAGCCGTTTCAACATCACCCTCAAAGACGAGGTGGAAAGCGCCACTAAAAGCCTCAAAAAGGCCAATCGCAATTTGCGCCATCTTGACAAACTCAAAGACGAATTTGTCTATATTGCCACGCATGAACTCAAGAATCCGGTCACGGCCATGCGCGGCTATTTGTCACTGATTAATGAAGGCCTCTACGGCGAGGTGCCCAAAAAACTCAAAGACCCCTTGACCCAACTCAATGCCAGTAACCAGCAACTCGTTACCCTGGTGAATGATCTCCTTCAAATCGCCCGCTCTGAGGCCAAATCCATCACCATTCATACCGAAACCGTGGATGTGTGCAGTATTATTGAGGCAGTGTTGGGCAGCTTGAAACCACTGGCCGATCAGAAACAGATTAAGCTCATCCACCATTGTTTAACCAAGCAACTCTTAGTCAGGGCCGATCCTGATAAGTTGCGCGAGATTTTTAATAACTTGGTGTCTAACGCCATCAAATACTCCGAAAAGGGCACCATTTCGCTCTATCACCTTATTGAGCAAGGCATGGTAGTTACCCACGTTAAAGACCAAGGCTTTGGCATTGCTGACAAAGACCAAAAGAAGCTGTTTTCCCGGTTTTATCGGGTGGAGGAACAGGTGGCCAAGGGGATTCCGGGCACCGGACTGGGCTTATTTATTGTCAAGCAACTCATCGAAAAAATGGGCGGCCGGATTTGGTTTACCTCCAAGCCGGGCTCTGGCACCACGTTTAGTTTCTCTCTGCCTCAGGGGTAAACTAAAAAGCGAGACCTTAAGAAAGGCCTCGCTTCTCTAGCACTAACTTCAATTAATTCCTGTTTGGCACTTACAATGCCGCATCTACGGCCGATTGCATATCCGTAAACGATTGCGCTCCTTCAAAGACCGTCGTATTAACTAAGAAATGAGGTGTTCCCCCCGCTCCCAGGGCATCGCCGGTGGCGACATCTTCAGCAATGCGACTGCTATATTTGCCACTCTGCACACATGCTTCCATAGCAGCGCTCTGGGGTACACTAGCTACCAACTTCATTAAGTCAGGCAGTTTGGCAACATCATTTTTCACCACCTCGTTGATTAAGGTGTAGCCTTCATTGGTCATTAAGATATCGTGAACCGGCCAAAACTGGCCCACGTCATGAGCGCAATAAAGTAGCTGAGCTGCCAGCTGACCATTGCCATGACCATTGCGATAATACCAAGCAAAACTTGCCTTGCCTTGATCTACTAATTTCTTCATTTCCGGCACAGCAGCCACATACCCCTCAAAGCGTGTCCCCAGCACTTCTTTAGCTAACACGTCATTTTTGCCGCCGGCCACATGACACCAGGGACAGGAAGGATCAGAAAATTCCACAAACAACAAGTCCCTGTCGGCGTTACCCTCAACAATATTACCTTTATCAAATAACGATTTGACTTGATCCATCGTTACCGGCTCGGCCGCTGGTGCTGGCGCTGCTACCTGAGCACTGTCGCCGGCAGCAACTCCTCCCGTGTTTGCACTGCCGTTTTTCTCATAAACACTCACTTTGCCATAGAGCAAGCCCACCGCAAAGGCGCACAGGGTGAGGGCCACCACCTGCACGGCAATAATTTTGTCTTTGACGGTCCAGCCGGAAGGAGCAGGGGGGGCAACGCGCTCGGGCTTAGGCGCTGCTACTGCTACACTTGAGCGGCTAGTTTTTTTGGTAGGTGGCATAGGTGATCTCCTTACTTATTGCGTAGATTAATGGCGACACACACGTTTCATCTAGGTCACTATACTGAATGACACGAAACAACTCAAGTTGCATTTTTTAGTGACCCTCGAGCCACCACTGCGCATCCAGGGCGGCCATGACGCCAAAGCCAGCCGCGGTCATGGCTTGACGGTAGCGAAAGTCGACACAATCACCGGCGGCAAAAATACCCTTCACGTTTGTGGCTGTCGGATAGGTCACCAAACCTGCCTCGCTGAGGTGTGCTGAAGCTTGAGTCAGTCCATTTTGACTCAACCCCAAGCGGGTCACAATATAGCCCTGCCCGTCCAGTTCCACTGAACTACCAAGCAAAAAGTTTGTGGCCGGATCATGGCCAATCGCCAAAAAGAAGCCGTCAGTTTCCACGCTGGTTTCTTGAGAAGTAGTCAGGTTTTTAACCGTCACTTGCATCACTTTTGAGCCGTCCCCCTTGACTTCCGCTGCTTGTGAGTTCCAGATAATCTTCACCGTAGGCTGAGCCAAAACTCGCTCCTGCATGATCTTGCTGGCTTTAAGCGCGTCACCGCGAACCAGCAGCGTGACCTGGGTGGCAAACTTAGTCAGGGACAGCACATCCTCGCAGGCCGCATCACCTCCACCCACGACTATCACTTTCTTGCCTCGATAGAAGGGTGCATCACACACGGCACACGTGGCTACCCCTCGACCTAAATAGTCTCGTTCACCCGGAATGGAGAGCATGCGCGATTGTGCCCCGGTAGCAATAACCAGGCTTTTGGTCACTAGCTGCTGCGAGCTGGTGGTTACGACAAACGGATAGGTGGCAGTGTTAAGAGAATGAACCGTGTCGCTCACGATAGTTGTCCCGAAATGCTGGGCTTGCTCGCGCATGGCTTGCATTAAATCCGGACCCATAATCCCTTGAGTAAACCCTAGGTAGTTTTCCACCAGGGTCGTATACATGAGCTGTCCCCCGATGTGCTCACCCGAGAGCAACAGGGGCGAGAGTCCGGCACGGGCTGCATAGGTGGCCGCGGCATAGCCTGCCGGGCCCGAGCCGATGATGGTTAGTGCGTGGAGGGGTGATTGCATCATAAGACCCGAGGTTAAACCACTGCATTCAACATGCTTCGATAACCCGCTTCACCTGGAAAACCGACTTTCCGATCCACTTCTTGGCCGTTTTTATAGATAA
The DNA here is from genome assembly GCA_964630135.1 of uncultured Pseudomonadales bacterium. Classification (GTDB taxonomy): domain Bacteria; phylum Patescibacteriota; class Microgenomatia; order UBA1400; family RBG-16-45-19; genus CAYYKL01. The sequence goes on from CAZVUJ010000029.1 coordinate 4,341, forward strand.
TGACCGTAGGAATACTCATGACTCCATAGGTGCCGGCCAACTCATTGTTTGTATCCACATCCACTTTAACAATGAGGGCCTTGTCAGCAAACTCATCGGCTAGTTGGTCAATAATGGGCGCGGCCATTTTGCAGGGCCCGCACCACTGGGCATAAAAATCGACCATCACGGGTTTGTCGCTTTTCAAGACTGTGGCATCAAATTCATCGTGAGTAATGTCTTGAGCGCTCATACGAGTCCTCCTCCGTTAGCTAATTTTAACTAAATGTTCGATCACTTTTTTAATCTCTGCCTGGTTGGCAGCATCTTTGCCACACTTGAGAGCAATATCGGTGAGCATCACTTCAGCCACCCGCTTCAAGGCCGAGCGGGCGGCGGCAATTTGCTGCACAATCGCCTCACATTCCCGCTTAGTTTCGTACATTTTTTTGATCCCCCGCACTTGACCTTCAATGCGGTTTAAGGATGCCACTACTTGATCAGCGGGAGTGAGTGTTGCCATGCCCTCAATGTACGGGTAGGGAGTATTTTCGTCAAGCCTTAAAATCGGATCGAGCGTTTTAAGTTTCGAGCAGTTTCTCGCTCCAGATCTCGTGCTTTCAAGGCTTCGCGTTTTTCAAACACTTTCTTGCCCCGGGCCAAGGCCAGTTCTAATTTAAAGCGGTTGTGTTTCATGCATACTTTTATCGGCACTAAGGTCATGCGTTTGCGGTCCAGTTCAATAGCTACTTTAGCTAATTCCCGTTTGTGCAGCAAGAGTTTGCGCGAGCGCTTGGGATCAACCGGATCATCTCTTCCTGAAAAGGAATAGGCTTGAATGGTTGCGTTGACTAAATATGCTTCACCGCCAAGTATCTTCACAAAACTATCTTTAAGGTGAGCTCTGCCTAAGCGCAGCGATTTAACCTCCCAGCCCTCAAGCACAATGCCTGCTTCAAAGCGGTCAAGTAAGAGGTATTCATGGCTAGCTGATTTGTTAACGATTGACGCATGTTTCATAGGTGAGCTGCATTATAGCTCGCTTGACGTTTGATTAGCGAGGCACCACAAAGAGGCGGGAGTCCGAGAGAAGAAAGAGTTGATCGGTTGCATCGCTATATGCCATATCTTGAACCACCAACTGCTCATCAAGACTATACTCGCGCTTAAACGCACCCGCTTTGGTGATTTCTAAGATTCGATCATTGGTGCTGTCATAGACAAAGAGCCAATCGTTTTCCTGCCCCAGTGCTAGACTCGTAGCACTGGTCAGTGGCTTATCAAGCGTTTCTAAAGCAAACCCGGCTCGTAATCCTTGGCGTATGCGCGTGATACTCCCCTGGTTATCTAAAACCCAGACATCGCCATCAATTGCCATATCGATGACGTTTGCGTCCAGTAAACTCGAATCTTTAAGCCAAGATTGGGCTTGACCCACTCCTTGCGTCAAGCCCGGATATTTCCAAATTGAGGGTGTGGTTGGATCAAGCGTATAGACGTTGCCGGACCACAATCCGGTAGCAATCGCTGACCCACCCTCACCGTCGGTTGCTAAAAACGCCGTGGTTTTTTGGGTGGCACTCACTTCCAACAGTCTGCCTTGGCTGACTACCACTAAGCGCTGGTTTTGCGCCGCAAGGCCCGCACTTGCCTTAAGATCAGCGCTACCCGCCACTACCTGGACTTCTTTAGTGGTCACATCAATGCCATACACAAATCCGCCCTGAGCATCCAGCACGTACACCTGGTCATCGGCCACCACTGCCTCGCTGCCTTGCGCCCCCTCCCGAATCAGGCTTACATCGTGCCATGGCGAGAGAGAAGTTGCCTGGCTAATACCAATAATTTCCATGGTGGCCTGATTCAGAGTGCTGGTTAAGTTTTCCAGACGGGCTTGAAAGGCGGGTGTGAACACGTAGGTATCTTTCTGGGTGGCAAAAACTTCCGCGCTCAGCTTAACCAAACGTTTGGCTTCCAGTGGATTCGTTTCCTTGAGCGCATAGGCTTGGGCCACCTGAGTTTCCAAGGGTGCCACAAACTGTTCAAAGGCCTGTTCTTGCTCTCGCTTCAAGCGCTGCTTACTCCCTAAATAGATCGAAATTATCAGCAAAACCAATAACACGAGGCCCACCGATAGGCTCATCCGACTCACCCGATGCCTGGGTGCGATCAGTTTGGGATAGCGGGGGGTTAACCGCTGCATAAACCGCAAGGGCCAAGTGGGCGGACGAGGTGAGGTTTCGGGATTCACTTCACCCCCTACATGACTAGCCACCGCCTCACCTAAACAAGCCACCGACCAGTGAGGGGTGGGGGCGGGCGCGTGCCCTTCGATGGTGCGCTTCGTCTCATCAAAACTTGCGCCCGTCAGGCACGACCAGCCCTCGCGGTGAAAGGCAGCAAGGAGCGTGGCATTGCCCAGTAAAAACCGGTCTTGCGGCAGAAGCACACCCCGACTGACCAAGGTTTGCCCCAAGCTAGCGGCACATAAGACTCCCGCTACTTGAGCCCGCCGCATCACCACTCCGGCTCCGTTACTGGCAAAAAACGCAGCCTGAGTATGCTCGAGGAGGAGGCCGGCCAGGGAAATTTCCGGGTGGCGACCGCGCACCTCCCGCAGCCACTTCTCCAGGGTTTGCGCTTGGGTCATTAAAGGGGAGAGGGTTTGCTTGAGCGCTTCACAATGATGACCGAATGAAAGTGAGGAAATCTTAGCCGGCTCTGCCGGAGCCACAATCATCAAGAGTCGCAAACCAGGGTGCACCGCAAAAGTTGGCCCCGCGGGCACCGTCACTATCGGCGACCAGGAGATGTCATGAGGAACAACGCACACGGGCGCAAGCCGCAAAGTCACCATGCCTCTACAATACCAGAAGCGCCCCCAGAAGTGCCAGCAGCGCTAGCAGCATAAACACCACCCCCAGCATTTTCAGGGGCAAATCAAGTTGACCATTCAAGGTGGCAACCATGGTGCGAATTTGACTCCAGACCACGATACTAAACAAGAAATAGAGTAAAAAAGCGGCCGTAAACATGACCTTGAGCGCGAGCAGCACCGCACCTTGAGTAAAAAGTGGCGTGAGATTGGGACCAAATGGTGGCACTAGCGCACCCTCCCTTCAATTTTTTCTTGTTCTTCTGCGAGCATCATTTCATTTAAGAATTTGGCCACTTCCTGAGGTTGAGGCACCATTTCAAATTGAATTTCGGGCACTTCACCCGCTGTTTGAATAAAGACATTGCCAAAATTAAACAGGCCTTGAATCGCGCCCGTGACTTTGACCGTTACATCTTGGATATGCTCGATTTTGGCCGATGAAATATTGCGGTAGAGCAGGTTCAAAAAATCGACGTCGATAATCCGCTCATCGGTGATGATATAAACATTAAAATACCAGCTCAAAAACTTCTCAATCACAAACGCCAGCACTAACAAATACCACAGTACCAGGGACAAAAATTGATGGACAGGGGGCAAAAAGGTCAGCAGGGGCACCAAGGTAAGCAACAATGGTCCCGCGATCATC
>CAZVUJ010000030.1:0-7737 GCA_964630135.1 uncultured Pseudomonadales bacterium
ATTTCCCTGGTTCTCATGGGAACGATCCTCTTTATTAAAGCAGCACAAAAGCCGAAACTATATGTTGCAGCTGCGGTTTTTCTAGCCGCTTCGATGTATGCCTACCATAGCGCCAAATTTTTCACTCCTCTACTCCTACTCACCTTCTTCTTTACGTATCGCGCCTCTCTAAAAAAACAATGGAAATATGTAGTAGGATCATTCCTTATTGGCTGTCTTCTATTGTTTCCCTTAGGCTACGATTCGATGGTTGGCTCAGGATTTGAGCGCGGAAAATCATTGATCTTTTTTGAGGGAAACGAGCTTGCCACGTCAAAACAGGTGACTCAAGATCTTGTGTATAATGCCTCGCAATTTATAAACCTACACTTTTGGGTTTACGGCACGGACAGCATAGGTCCCCGACATGGCTTACCCGGATTTGGTGTGCTACTTACCTCAGGATTCACCCTGTCGTTGATAGGAATGCTGCTTATTTGGTTACACCCAACCTATGCTCCTTTCCGTTGGCTAAGTCTATGCGTGCTTTTTGGCATCTTGCCCTCGGTGTTGTCGCATAACGCTCCCCACGCCATTCGATCGATGTTTGCCGCTCCTTGGATTTTGCTACTTGCTGGCATTGCCTTGCATTGCTTTAGTCAATTAAAGTTATCTACATCGAAAAGATTACTTTTAAATACCTTTGTAATTGGTTCTTTAGTCACTGAAAGTAGTGTGTATCTTCACCAATACTTCTCAAAATATCCACGTATCTCCGCCCCTCACTTTCAATATGGCTACAAACAAGCATTTGACTATATTTCCGAGCATAAATATGAAGCCGATACGTTTGTCATTACCGACAAGTTAGGTCAACCTTACATCTACTCGCTGTTATACCGACGCATAACCCCGGAAGAATATAAGTTTGGCGCTTTAGCTAACTATGAATTTCATGAAATCAAATGGCCTGACGAGCGAAAACGTCGAATGTATGTAGCCACTCCCCAAGAAATTCCTCCTACCGATCCCTCTGTGGTGAAGGTAATCACCTACCCCAACTCTAACGATCCGGTACTTGTGATTGCACTCAATTAAACGAGGCAAACCAGGTCGTACAAAACGCTTCATTCGTTTGGTCAGGAATAGCGAAATCGTTTAATTGACTGATTTTGACGTAGGGGCGTTTCGCAATGCCCCGACAGAGCTGGTCGTTATAGATATGCCAATAAGTGCCATTGTCCACAATTGAGGGAAGGGAAAGGGGTTTAAGCTTAGCTTCGCTGGAACCCTCGCATTCCTTTCTCCAGGATTCATTAATCACTACTGCGTTATCCCTGGGATCAGCGCATTGAGTGGTGATCACCATGTTGTTGATCCTGACTTCCTCTGTATTCGACAATTTTGCAAACGCTTGAGCCGTTTCTTTGGTATAGAAGTCCGCATAGACGATATAGCTCCACAACATCACCGGCACGTCAACCGTGTGGATAGAGATCGGCGTGGTGGCGTCCAGTTGACGAACCCTAGCAATGTAGTCGACAACTACCCGCTCGCTTAAATAACCCGTATTTTGACCCAAAATGGGATAACGAAAATAGAAGAAATAGGCAAAATAGATAACAGATATAAGGTATGCCCCCGCACATACTTCCCAAAGCACACGCGATTTTCCAAGCATATCAACTCCTACGCTCACGATCCCCAGCAACAGAATATTAGGGAAAAACATCCGCAGCAAATACCAAGAGTTCCCGGCATTGATGAGGGAAGGTATGGTTGCAACAACAATAAAGCAAAGCAGCGCTATTCCAGGCTTAAAGAATTTTTTATGCCGTCCGAGGGAAATGAGTCCGGCTACAAGCAGTACTAGATCAATGACATAAAACCAGCCGTGTCCCCAAACCGCGAATTTGCTCTGGGCAGGTTCGCCCGTCCAGAATACGGTATTGGCATTGAAAGCGTTAACAAATTTTTCCACCATGAACTTAACGAGGATAACAAGCTTGTTGGAAAAAACCTCCATAAAGGGGTTTTGTATGGCCATACGACGCTCGTCATTAACTTGAGAGGCTAGATAGTCGCTGCTTGCAAAAATGGTATGAGCCAACCGGTTCTCCACCTGTTGATTAGGTAAAACCACTAAGGTATACAGCGCAAACACAACCATACTGGCAATACCAAACCCGCGCTCGGGGAGGTTTAATTGTTTCCATGAGCCTTGCGACTTTTTCCACAAGAGCAATGCTATCCAGGGCAGAAAAAGTAATTTATAGCCCTGATAGCCAAAGAAGCCCGTGAGCAAAATGAGGAAACTGATAAAGAGCACCGCTTTTGACTTCGCCCGCAAAAAAAGTGCGCCACCTGCAAGGTAAAAAAATGCAGAAAAAGGAGCATCATACATTAGGCGGCTCATTTGCCATAGCAGCGGATTAAAGCTGGACAGCAGCAGACTTATTGTGGCAATTTTTTTGCTTCCAAACCATTCGTAAAAAAACCAGGCTATGACAAAGGGAAAGAGAATGCCAAAGGTGAGAGCTAATCCACGGGTGGCAAGTAAGGGATGATCAAAGAACCAAAAAAAGGGAATCATCAGTACCCCGGGAAGCTCTGCGTACATGGGGTGCAGTGGTTGCAAACTCCAGGGGAAATATTTCTGATCCAGAGTCTTACCGGTCAACGCCATCGCTTTGGCTTGAGCTGCATAGACAAGTTCATCATGGGTTAAAGCCGCCGGAAACAGCTTCAAAAGAGAAATCCTGCTCAGCAGCAAAAAAGCCATCACGCTTATTCCAAGAAGTAATGACCATGAACGATTGGGTGACCATAGAGTTACCATAGCTTGATCCTACTGAATCTCCAAAATATCGATTAAATCATTGCGAAAGCGGTAATTAAACTGGGTATAAGCAGCAATCCTATCAACGCAATCCGGATATTTCTGTTTAGGTAGATAGAGGTAGTGAAGATTTTCTCGCTTCATAAGGTCATACACTTGATTCTCATGCATACACTCGATAAAGACCCGTCGAAGCTCGGTTTGGCGCTCTGCATAATCAAGTAGCAAAATTCCCGCTTGAGTAGGGTCGGCAAAAAATGTCGATTTTGCGCTTAGTGCAGCAATAAAGGCCGTTTCATTGTTAGGAGCTAGTACCGGTTGATTAGGTAATTGTTTTAAGTGTGCTAGTGCATCCAACTCAAGCGGTTGCACGAGTCGGGCCTGCCTCTTGGTAGAGTAGTTGCCAGCGGTCTGCCACAGGGTCTGCACCGTGGAAGGCAGCGCGGCAAACAGCACTACGATAGTCAGAAGATGCTTGGTTCTGGGTGCATGCTTGTAAATAAACGCGGGAATGCCGAAACAACACATAACCAAAGCGTAGTACATAAACTGGATCGTATTCCAAGCTGTACCCCGCTGAATAATAACAAGCGGCACAGTGATTCCTGCTAGGATTAAGAACGTCATAACAATATGAATATCTTTCTTATCTCGCTTTTTTAGAGCATCTCCTATACCCATAATACCCACCAGTTTTGTGCCAAAATTACCTGCTACAAAAACAACTCCGCCTCCTAGCCATAGAAAGACAGATACGAGAAAGTTGTCATGATTGGCTAATCGTGCTAGCTCCCATTGGGGAGCATTAACTCGATCAATGCTCGTCATCATTGATCTCACAAACCATCCCGGCTCTAGGATAAAGGCATCACCAGCACGATTGAGAGAGGGTAAAACATACAATAACCCGCATGAGATTGCCACAACGCCAGCGAAAAACGGAAGCATTCGTCTGTCTGTATGCAATCGATAGAGCAGCCACATTCCATACGCACCTGAAATAAGCAGGCCACCATAGACTTTGATGCCAAGGGTATATGAACCCAGCAGCAAACTTACTATAAGTAGTTGAATGTTCATTTTCTTTGTCTTGGTTGTCTCCATAAAAACCAGCAAGGAAGCCAACAAGGAAGCCAGCGAAAGAGCAAAAGGCAAATTAGTCATGATTGAAATTACCTGCTGCGACCAAAATATGCTTTCCCAGCTCCCTGATGTAGGCTTGATCAAACTCACTAGGTAGCCAAAATTTCCCCCAAGCAGAGCAAAAATAACTACTACCCAGGCTTTGTGTACCGAATGATAGAGTCGCAGAGCAAGCCCATACAGCGAAGCAACAATCAGCCAACCAAGATGCAAAGGCAACAATTGAAACACCAGAGGCAGTGACTCCACCCCTACGCTCTTGACTACACTAGCCCCAAATAAATCAAGTAACACATGATAGCCCACCAGTTCGACGCCCGCATAGGTGGGTATTTGAGGAGGAACATGCGAAAATAACGTTTCCATCAACGCCGCGTGCCACAAGCCATCGTGCTCGTTGACACCAAATAACCACATACCCTCCCCTCCCCTGAAACCATTGCCTAGCACCGGAAACGCAAGCAGTAGTGCAAGGGCGGTAGTAACGAGTAATTGCTTTCTTTCTCTGCGCAAGAAGACCAACCCTCGGCGCCAACGCGTCAAAAGCATAATCCATCCTAAAGCAGCGAAAATTCCTCCCAACCAAACTACTGCCGTTGACTTGAAGAGCATCAAAGCTCCATACACCAGAGAGATCCAAACAAATATACCGACACTTTGAGACACGACCATCCATTCAAGACCACGAAAACGCTTAGTCACAAAGAATGCAAGTGTGCTGGCACCAAACAAGCCCGGCACGACCAGCAATCCATAAGTAACGAAAGTATGCATCATGTTTTATGCTCAGGGTGTTGTGCATAAATTCAACGGCACTTCAAAGGCTCGCGCGTAGGCTAAGACGCCATTAGATGAGACAAACTCACTTTTCCTCGTGAGCTGTGGATAATCAGTGTCCGAAATAAGAATTGCTTTTTTGTATCCCTCCGTTTGTGCTTTGCAAGCAATCGCTTCAGGCTCGAGCGAGCGTGCAACGATATTGGCAAGCTGAGCTGTGTGTTGAAAACCAGAAGCCTCCAACTCTCCCAATTGCGCATGCTGCTGATAATAACGTGGATCAAGGCGTAAGTAGAAGGCCATAAACATGACGGGGTCAGAAAAAAATGGTTTTATAGTAATAAGCGTATCCGGAGAAGTAAGTGCCACAAACTGAGCAATATGCGGCACATAACTCTGGTAGGAATAGTCATGTTTAAGCACATGAAAATGAGTGAAGGTGGCAGTATATCGCAACCCTTCAAACACGAGAATGACAAACAAGCACATGGGGATAACCTTGTCAATATGTTTCTTCTTAGGCAAGTATTCGGCTATAAAAGTCCAACCATATATCATAGTAACCACGACAAATGGCCACCAAGGTGTTAGCCTTACTTTCTGCGGTTCACCCGATAACATAGCTGGCATCAAGGCAGTTACTATCCCTAGACACAATAACAGGCATGAGAGCTGTGGCTTTCTTGACGGGATCACAGAGCCTAAAACCAGAAGTACGCCAACAATAAACAAAGGATAGAGAAGAAATTGAAATTGACCAAACGAAGCCACGGTCAAAAAATGCAAATCAGCTTCGCCGCTACTCACGAGAAAGGGTGCCGAAAATGCCGCCAAGTAGCGACTAACTAACGCATGGCCAATGGCTAGCGGTTTATTAAAGATGCCATAGCAGATGTTTTTGCCCAGTCCCGGCACGCAAAATGTCCGCTGCTCGTTAATAGCCATGGCAATGCCAGGATCAGCAGTAATACCAACTTGCTTGAGTCTAGCCGTGTTGCTACTTGTAGCGAAGGGTAAAAACCACGGCAAAACAAGGAGTCCAAAGGAAATAAAAAGCGCCGCGGCTTGGCGCTGTTTTTTGCCTAAGAAGAGATAAAGTGCTGAACACATGATAAGCAGAAAGGTCACTGGCCTGAAAGCAATATAACCATACCAGGTGATGGCCCAGGCGCCACCTGCCATGACTAAGTATTTTTTGGCATTAAGTTTCAATGCCTTAAGTAGCACCCACCACCCAAAAATAAAGACACACATGGTGGCATTGGCTTCGAATCCAAACCTGCTCAAATAAATCATGCCCGGACTGAAAGCCATAATGGCCGCAGCCAACAGGGCAGCCAGTCTATTATTGACATGCTCCTTAGTAACGAGGTACATGCCAATAATAGATGCTGTCCCTAAAAGCAGCGAGGGAATTCTAATTGCCAGCACAGTCAGTGGCATTAATGCCACTACGGGCAGCATCAAATACGCATACAGTGGTAGTTTTTGATCACCAAAACCCTTAAATACGAGGGGCCAAGAAACCCCATGCTCATCTTTGCCGGTTTGCAAAAGTGAGTGGGCGATATAACCAAAATGAGCTTCATCAATCAAGGCTCCAGATGGAGCTTCACCAAGTTTATATGAGCGCAATAAAAAGCCCGCCAGGACCAGTAAACAAAGAGCCAGCATTGGGAGGAGGGAGGAATTTTTGCGAGGCATATACATCAATGACTAAACCAAACGACACTCCAATTAGTTCCCGGAATATAATGCGTTTCTCGTACTTTCCCTTGAGCAAATTGGGTTAAGGGAAATGAGATGCTTTCTCGCAATCGGTTCTCATTCGCCTGGGTAATGACAAACAGATGTTCGCTGGCGTCATATTCACTGGCTGCTTTAAAGGTGATGCCCTTGATGGAGAGATAGTCACGGTACTTAGTTGCCAACATATCCATGTCTTCACTCATATCTACCGTTACATTCGCATTTTTGATTTCTGGATTTGATTTTATTGTTCTGTCTATGTAGTTAGAGGCTTCACGAATTATTCTAATCGATGGAGGAATTTCTGGACGAGTCAGTAAGGTTGGTAATTGAATTGCTGAACTGACTATTATTATTAGTGTTAACACAGCTTGCGCATACCTGGCTACGTTTGAGCGATGCTGGAACACATAAGCAAAATAAAATGGGGCTACCCCAACAACATAGCGGAGGTGAAAACCATCAAGGAATATACCGGCAACCACTAGACCAGCAATCGGTACTAACCATTGTAGGTATGTGTAGTTCTTATTCTTCAGGTCCAGATAGACGAGACACACTGTGGCAATCCCCACTAAACTCGCAGATAACTTTCCGGGGGCAAAAGTCCCCAGAGCCACACCTATATTATTCACCAATCGGGAAATACATTGATTAAATGTAATGGTGGTTTCAATATTTGGTTGTGTTGTTAAGAAATAAGAACTCAAAAATAATCCTGGCGGGTGACGTAAGTCAAACGCAATAAACGGCAAAAAGGCAAATACAAATCCTCCTACTACTAAAAGCGGGAGACGCACTCCCCTTTTATTGCCCCACTGATAAGCGACTATTAGGATTAAAAATATTGTTGCCGGCACAAGAGCAATATAATGATTATGAACACTTAAGCCTAAGGATAACCCAGCTACCAGTGACCACAGTGTGCTTTTTCGCGAATAACTCCAAATTGCCAATGCCATCCAAAAGGGTACTAGATGTGGATTCCAGGCCCAACGACTAGTTAGAACTAAGGGATACCAGATAATTAACACTATGCAAGCCAGCACTACAAAGACAGTATTTGCTTTTTTGACATAGTTAAATAATAGAAGCGCTGTGAGTAGTCCAAAGAAAGCAGTTCCCCAAACAGGACTGATCGGATCAAAATTCCCCAAAGCCGCAAACGGCATCAACATGTAATAAGTTAATGAACTAAACACTTTTACATTGTCATTGGATATGGGTCCTACTAGAGTTAATTTTTTTCC
>CAZVUJ010000031.1:0-6060 GCA_964630135.1 uncultured Pseudomonadales bacterium
GCTTCAATACGGATTTGACCAGTTGGGGCTGCTAGTGCCAAAGCTAAATCGTTTTGCAGTGAGGTAATCTTAGACAGTTTAGTGCCGATATTAATTTCGAGGGCGTATTGGGTCACGGCCGGCCCCAAATTAACCTCGACCACGTGGGCGGTGATACCAAACGAAGTCAAAGTTTTCTCAATGGTCGTCGCGTTGTAATTAATGTCTCCCCGGTCAGCTTCGCCGCCCAAACGGTCTGACAAAATATCCATACTCGGCAGCTTGAACACGCCCTTGGTGATTCCCGGTTGATTGGCAACCACTTTGTCCGACAGCGGTTCTACCTCACTTGCTCCTTTATCGTTGTGTTTAGCTTTGTTAATTTGTGGCGGTGCAGCTGGGCTCGACTGGATGGCGCTGCCTTTAATTTTCATCGGAGGTCGGTGTTGGTGGGCAGCATCAGTATTCTCAGATCTTGGTTCGCGCTTTAATTTGCCCATCAATGCACCAGCTAACCGGAGGGTATTTGCAAATAATTGAATGACATCACCCACAGACGATTCGGTGATGATGAGCATGGCAGCGAAAGCCACACCGGAGAAAATAATCACCGCACCCAAAGGAGAAATAAGCTCGCTCACATTCAAGAACACCTCATCTCCCAGTGTCCCCGAGCGCAATAGCCCGAGCCCAGAGATAAAGAGTAAGACTGCCCCCAAAAGCACATTGGGTTTAGCTATCTTCCAGTTGAGTTTGGTCATGATGAGGCCAGCAGAAACAAACATAAACGGCAAAATGAGGATGGTAATGCCAAACATATCAATGAGCGAATCGCGCAAGTTGAGCAACACTTCTCCTTGCCCTGAGAAAGACAACAAGATAACTCCGGCCAGCGCAAAAAACACCAGACTGCCCAGAGAAGTAACTGTGTCGGGCTTGAGGCTCAAATGGAATGGCTTGCGCCGCCTACCTTTTTTTCTTGCCATAGCGTATCTATCCTACCATGTTCTCTCAAGGGTGGTTAAGCCACTAAAAAGCATTACTACCCATGTGAGTTCGTATAACGCAAAAAAAGTTACTGATTCGTTACCGACATTTGTTGCAGTGGCAGTTGATCAATCACTTTGACTTCTTCCGGGGATACCGAAACCACCATGCCGTTATCCAGGAGATGAATCTTGTCGTCCCTGTAACCCAATGACCGAGCCAGCGAGCGATATTGGATCATGTGCCGGTAGTTGCCACCAATGGGAATGACGTGTTTTGGTTTGGTCATAGCAATGAGCAGCTTCTGTTCTAAGGCCGATGAGTGACCGGAAACATGGACTGAGGTGTCAATATCATAATAGGTTACCTCGGCGCCGGTGCGGGCCAGCATATCGATCGCGCCATAGACGTTGTGCTCGTTGCCGGGAATTGCCTCTGAGGCAAAAATAACTTTGTCTTGTGGCTCGATCGAAACCAGCTTATGGATGCCTTGAGCCGCCCGCGACAGTGACGACTGCTCCTGACCCTGGCTGCCGGCAATGACCACACACACTTGGTGCGGGTGCAGTTTGCCCAGGCGGTGCTTAGGCAGAATGGCATTTTCCTTGGCGTGTAAGTAACCCAAATCCAAAGCGGTAGTGACGTTTTGCTCGACACTACGGCCCACGAATACCACTTTGCGATTGATCTCGTGAGCTACATTCAGCACTTGTTGAATCCGGTGAATGTTGGAGCTCATGACGGTGACCAAGACTTTGCCGCCTACGTTAGTCATTTCGCGCCGAAACATGTCGGTCAGGGTTGATTCTGATTCCGAAAATGTCTCGACTTCGGAATTGAGTGAATCAGACAAAAGGAGCATGACGCCGTCCCTGCCAACCCGGGACATTTCCTGAAAATCGGGCAAAACGCCATCAATGGGGTTCAGATCAAATTTGAAATCACTGCCGTGATAGATGGTGCCTGTCGGAGTGGTAACTACAACATGGAACGTGTCCGGCACGGAATGAGTTACCGGCACCCCATGAATGGCAAACGGGCCAATCTGCTCTGGGGCACGAGGCAGGGGAACCAAATTGAGCGCGACTTCGTAATCTTCAACTCTGTCCTTGGCGAAACCTTGAGTTAGAGGCGCGGCAAAAATGGGGAAATGGTGACCCAGTTGCGGGATGATATAGGGCAGCGCGGCAATATGATCATCGTGTCCGTGCGTCAAGACCATGGCCACGATATCGTGTTCTCTGCCTTTAAGGTAGGCAATATCGGGCACAAACACATAGTCGCTGGAGCCGTCCTGAGGAAAGCCAATGCCGCAATCAATGATTAAGATTTTTCCTTCGTACTCATAGAGGTACATGTTAGTGTTGACGTTGCCAATCCCGCCCAAGGGAATTAATAATGTAGGTGAAGACATAGAATTCTCCAAAAAATATTTATTTACTAGTGAGGTGTTACGCATTTTCTCTAATATTCTTCGAGCGATTACGCGAGAAGTCATTCGCTTTTCATGTTAGTTCTCGCTTGAACAATACTACTAACTGATATCACGCACATCCTATTACCATTCACTTAGCTACGACAGGTAGCCTCGTTTAGATGAGCTCAGTTTTATATGATGGTAAATACGCTTTAATGTTATTGGAGTCCAAAAAGACGGTGTTAATTTCTTTTTGGACAAATTGTTTGGCCGTTTTGCGCACAATGCCCTGAATGGTGCGTTGCAAGGTTCTGATACCCGAATCATACCCTAATGGGCGCACAATTTGGGGCCACAGTTCATCATCGATGCGCAACACGTGCTCTGGCAGGGCAGTTTCCTTGAGCGCTTTAGGCAACAAATACGAGCGGGCAATAGCAATTTTTTCTTCGTCGGTGTAGGAGGGCATGGCCAGGGGTTCCATGCGGTCCATGACGGCCGTAGCAATGTGAGCCGTGTTGTTAGCGGTGCCGATAAAAATGACTTGGGATAAATCGACGGGGTAGTCAATAAAGTGATCGGTGAATTGACTATTCTGTTCAGGGTCAAGCAGTTCGACGAGCACGCCCATAATATCCGTTCGCGCAGCCTCGGCCACTCGGTCGATTTCATCGAGTAAAATAATCGGGTTCCTGGTGCCGGCGCGGGCCAGGGCTTTAATCACATAACCAGGCTCAGATTCAAGGTGCAGCCTTGATTGGCCGCGCAAATCGCGGGCGGAACCCATGCCGCCAAACGGAATCCGGGCTACTTTGCGGCCCATGGCCTCGGCTAGGGCATAGGCAAAGGTGGTTTTGCCAGTGCCCACTAAGCCTACTAATAAAAGTATGGGTGCCCGAGCGGCTTTGAAGCCTTCGGTTTGCTGATTGAGCTTGATGACAGCCAGATATTCCAGAATCCGCTCTTTGACATCCTGCAAGCCATAGTGATGCTTGTTCAAAACTTCTTGAGCCGAATGGAGATCAATCGAGTCTGGTGAATAGGTGGTCCAGGGGATTTGTCTCACCCAATCAAGATAGTGCTTAGTGCGCTCGAACTCTTCGGAGTAGCCGCCATACTTCACTGAACGTTGCAAGCGGTCAAGCATGCCGGCAATCTTCTCCTGGAGATCCTGAGGAAGCGTAGCGCCGTCGATGAGGGTTTTTAGCTGATTTAAGTCTTGGGTTAATGCAGTGTCGGTATCCATCACCATCACCTTATATCGACATTACTCATAGCGCAAGATCTGCATTCGAAAAAGGAATAACATCCCAGAAATTATGCAATTATTTCGACTTGTCATTCCCGCTTTAAGCGGGAATCCAGGCTTAAGGTATATAGATTCCCGATGCAGGCACTCCGCCAACTGGCGGATGCCTCCTTAAGGAATGACAAGTAAAGTGTGTAAGTCCTGTCAACGTAAGCAATACCAAGCGTTTACCGATTTCGGTTAAAATCCCGGCGGGGCTCGCGACTCCTAAAGCGTGAGTCACCTCCACGGCCTCGATCTCCACCACCGTGACGAGGCGGTTGGGCTGCGCGTCGTTGCTTAACCGCTTCTTCTTGCTCAGGCGTCAACATAGTGAGGCTAATGCGACCCAAATCATCAATTTCCCGGACCCGGACGTGAACCATATCGCCTTCGCTCACGATCTCAGATGGGTTTTTGACGAAATCCGAACTCATCTGGGAGACGTGCACCAAGCCATCTTTGCCCGGCAAAATCTGGACAAAAGCGCCAAAATCGGTCAAGCGCACCACTTCGCCGTCATATTCTTCGCCCGGCTCAACTTGCTTGACAATGCCCTCAACCATAGCCTTGGCTTTATTGATGGCTGCTTCTTCAAGCGCGCTAATAAAGACTTGGCCGTCGTCACGGATGTCCACCTCAGCACCCGATGATTCGATGATCGACTTGATCATCTTGCCTCCCGGGCCGATGACTTCGCCAATTTGGGTGACGGGCACGGTGACGGTGACGATCTTGGGGGCAAAGGCAGAGAGAGAAGTGCGAGGAGCGGCTAAGGTCGAAAGCATGTGTTCCAGGATATGCAATCTGCCTTTGCGCGCTTGTTCTAGGGCTTGGGTCAAGACTTCAAACGAAATGCCTTTGACTTTGATATCCATTTGCATGGCGGTAATACCATCGGCAGTCCCAGCCACTTTGAAATCCATGTCACCGGTATGGTCTTCTAAGCCTTGAATATCGCTCAAAACGACTTGCTTTTTGCCATCGGTGATTAAGCCCATAGCAATGCCGGCAACCGGTTTTTTCAAGGGGACCCCGGCGTCCATAAGCGAGAGGGTCGAGCCGCAGACACTAGCCATGCTGGTGGAACCATTGGAAGACATGAGTTCCGAAGTCACTTGGATGGTATAGGGAAAGTCAGTTTCGGCCGGGATCATGGGCTCGAGAGCGCGCTCAGCCAGAGCACCGTGGCCGATTTCGCGGCGGGAGGGCCAACCCACTCGGCCGGTTTCGCCCACGGTGTAGGGTGGCTTGCTGTAGTGGTGAATGTAGCGCTTTTGGTATTCGCCCTCCATGTTTTCGATCCACTGGTTCAAGGCAGGAGCGGCTAAGGTCACGATGGTTAAAGCCTGGGTTGAGCCGCGCTTGAACATGGCCGAACCGTGAGTACGCGGGAGTAAGCCCACATCACTTGAGAGAGGTCTAATTTCATCCAGTTTGCGGCCATCGGGGCGGATGCCATCTTCCAGGGTTTGACGTCTGGCTTCCTGCTTCATGAGGTCATCGATGACTTCGCCGATATCAGCCTTGGATAAATCGGGATTCTTTTCGGAAATAACCGTGACAAAATCTGCCATGCCGCTATCTTGCAGCGCTGCTTTAGCCTTGACCATATTTTTGATAGTAGCGGCATCAATCTCTGCCTTGACGGCAGCGGAGACATCAGCACTGATTTCCTTGGGCTCAAAGGCCAGTTTTTCACTGCCGTGCTCTTTGGCAAAGGCACCAATGGCAGTGGCAATGCGTTTGTTTTCCTCTTCTGCCAGCTTGAATGCTTCAAGCATTTTGGCTTCGGCCACTTCATTAGCTCCGGCTTCAACCATAACCACGGCTTCGGTGGATCCGGAAACAACGAGGTCGAGCAAAGAAGTTTCGCGCTCTTCGAAGGTAGGATTAACAATAAATTCACCCGAATCAGGTTTTAGACCAATGCGCACTGCTGCGACTGGGCCTTCCCAGGGAATGTTGGAGAGGGAGAGAGCCGCTGAAACGGCATACATCGACACCATATCGGCATCGTTGACGCCATCAGCTGAGAGCACCATGACGACCACTTGAACTTCACGCTTGAAACCTTTCGGGAAAAGAGGGCGAATGGTGCGGTCAATCAAGCGGGCTTTCAAAATTGCCTCATCAGTGGGCCGGCCAGCCCGCTTGACCCAGCGGGAACCTTTGATGCGCCCACCGGCATAGAGTTTTTCTTGATATTCCACACTTAAGGGAAAATACCCGAGGTTTGGATTTTCGCGCCCCATGACGACTGAGGCAAACACAACCGTGTCGCCCACTTGCACGGTGACAGCGGCACTAGCCTGCTCGGCATAGCGCCCGGTTTCAATGGTTATATCTTTGCCACCAACCTGAACCGAGGTTTGGGAAATGTTCATAA
>CAZVUJ010000031.1:6160-7648 GCA_964630135.1 uncultured Pseudomonadales bacterium
TCAATGGTTATATCTTTGCCACCAACCTGAACCGAGGTTTGGGAAATGTTCATAAAAATAATAGAAGATGCTGCAATCGAAGTTAAAGAAATCGGCAGTAAAAGTGTAAATACACGAACTTAGTAGGGTAACCGCTTACACTGCTGAATCCTTTAGCTGTCAATTACAGTCCAACTATCCTTTCGAAATAAATAATAGAGCTCGTATATTCTAGTCTGATTACTTGGATAATCCAAGTTTGCTGATTAAGCCCTGATACCGATCCAGGTTCTTTTGGCCCAGGTAGCGCAAGAGTCGGCGGCGTTTGCTGACCATTTTCAAGAGGCCTCGGCGGGAGTGGTTGTCTTTGCGGTGCAGTTTGAGGTGCGAGGTCAAATGAGTGATTTTTTCGCTAAGGAGTGCAATCTGCACTTCGGGCGAACCCGTGTCGCCATCGGCGGTAGCGAATTGCTGCATAATGGTTTGCTTAGAGGTTTTGTCGAGTGACATATCGATAAGTCCTTATAAAAGTATTACGGTTAACAACAAGTAGTAAAGCTCACGCATTTTATCACACTCTAGCTACTCACATCTAGAGCAGATCAAGTTTCAGTGAAGAATAAAAAAACAGAACTCTAAAGCGCATGTATAAATCGCGAGAAGATTGTTGTGGTGGTAATCACCCAGTCGATTACTTCTTCCCACCAGAATCGCGGCCGCCCTTATAAATCTTGGGCTGCTTCAGCCAATCTTGAGGCACTTGGATTTCTGATTTGGCAGCAACTTCATTGCCCTGAGAGCGATTCTCCTGGGGAGTGGTGGTTGCCGGAGCTGGAGCCGGAGCACTAACGGCTGGTTGTGATTGAGCTGCTGGTGCCGGATTTTGAACGACAGGTTTTTGGTTGAGTGAGGGCATGTCAAACATACGCTTGCCCCCGGCGCGAATCAAACTGCCCACAGCTTCAAACATTTCGGGTGTCGTTGAAGGGCTCTGGAGCTTGTTGGTGACTTCATCAATGCCCACCAGTAAGTTGGTGGCCATCGTGCCATTCAGGGTCACTTGCAATTGTTCGAGTAAGGTTTTGGTCACTTCGGCAGTCGATTCACCTTGATTGAGCTCATAGGTGTGTTTGGCAAATTTTTGTGAAAAAGCGGGGCTCAGCGCAATAGTCGTGGCGGTTTCAAAGAGTTTTTTCTCCTGTTCATAGAAAAACCCCAGTTCTTGGGTTGAGGCCACACCCACCATAATCACCACATCGGCCTGAGCACCGGAATAGGTGAACTTAACGTTATCTGAGGCAATAGGCTGAGCATCAACACGCGGTTGCACCACCAAATTAAAGGTTTTTTCTTCTTCATTGACGTTATAGCTAATCTTGTCGATATCATCGGTGTTGTTGAGGGCCAGGGTGATAACCAAATTGCGATTGCCGATTTCTTGTGCCACCTGAGCCGCACCATCAAACTGGGCATAGGCACCCGAAATTGCTTTGGGTGAAGCCGCAAACA
>CAZVUJ010000032.1:0-7542 GCA_964630135.1 uncultured Pseudomonadales bacterium
TCGAGGAAACAAACGCCATCGATCAGCATAACGAATGCTGTCTGGAGTCAAGTCGGCAAGGTCAGGGTGTGTCCGCTTGAGTGCTACAAGCACTGCTTGGGCAACAGGCTCTGATTCATGCGTTAAAAAGCCAACGTGCATACCGTGTTCACCTTTAAGCTCCCTCATTGCGTTCACAGCCGGTTGGATGAGCCCAAGCTTTAATCCTCCCTCTGGTAAGTAGTCAATATCCACAATTGTCCCATTCATATCAAACAAAACAGCGCGAGGATCGACTGCCCTAATAATTCCTTGATAATAAGCTGGCAAATCTTCTAGCTTCATACTCGGCGTCTTGCTTTATTGCACAGTTAGGTTCAACCTCTGGTGTTTCATGTATGCTAAGAAATTGGCTCACGAATCTTGAGTCAAAAAAGCTTCAGTAACCTGATCTAATACTTCATAGCGATGGTCAACTTGCGTAAAGTTAGCGGAATCACCACCAAGAGCATAATAGGATAATATCGAACGCACAACCTCACTTGGTCGGGGTGTCTGTGGTAGTTGATTCCGGGCATACGCGTGCATCATCATCTGCAGCTGATATTGCCCTGTCGGTTCTAGGACATCACAAACCGAATTAATTACTTCATCAGGTACGTGTTCGCCCCGATAAACATGACCCAGAAGCTGTATTTCTGCAACTCGCGGAGGCAATACTTCCAATGTTAAACTGTCGGGAAAAGGAGTTATAACGACATTTCCCTCCTTACCTATCATAGCTGCGGCGTGAGGATTCACCCCTTCAAATAAATTTGACCATTCTTGCATAGATTTTCCTTAAAATAAGTATTTAATAATGTTCCATAGAATAAACAACCAAGCCGTCTATTACCTGATTTAAAAAAATGCCCGGATTACAGTCGATCAGTCGGTTGACTGATATGAGCCACCGGGCGGGGCGTGAGTATGAAGTTGTTTTGTCCGATTCGCTCAGGGGCTAGATGATTTATTGGTATGGCTCTTTAAACGACTCAAGCAACCTCAGAAGAAGAACCGGAACCAGAAAGACCATCACCACATGGGCGATGGTTAGGCTCCACCGAATGTCGGAGCCGGCCGCCCATCTCCAGACGATAATGGTGTTCACCGCGATGAACGCGGCGACACCAACAACCTCCATGTCCTTGTCCAGTGACGTTAACAGGAGGGCAAGGATGCTGGTGATGGCCACTAGCAAGGGGATTCCGGCCCAGAAGGGCCAAAACGAGAAGGCGAGGGTGGTCGTAAAGATCCACCCGATCACCAACGTCACCGGTAGCAAAGCCCTCAGTTTCGAGAACTGAGGAACGATCAGTGTCGCCGCGGTGGCGACAATGCTGGTGATGGCCAAGAGCGGCCATCCCCACAAGTGAGGATAAAAGACCTTGACGGCCATCGCTCCCACCAAGACTAATACAACCAACCAAGAGTATTTTTTCAAAGCGTCCATTTTTTCACCTCAAACTGACTATTCCTTGGCTCGGGATTGAGCAAGGTGGGGAGGGGACTTTTTCAAATCCGCTTGCTGCCTTGCTCAAAACCCAAAACCCACTAACACTTCGGAGGTGTTAGTGTTTACAACTTCATACTTTGTTAAGGTGCATGATGCCATATCAGGCTTTTTGATAGGCATCGGTGTAATCTCACCTCCGAGGTGTTTTTTGCTCACCTCGGAGGTGGATGATAGGTATTTTTTCCAAATTCGGGCTTATTGGCCCTCATCAGTACGGTGCATCCGCCGGGTGCGCGGAAACCGTAGTTTGGATGGGAAGGTACTCAAAAGCTCGGGGTGAGCAGTTTGGGTACCTTCCCGGGTCCACTAGTGCTGCGAAAGCGGTTGAGTTAGTGGCGGCGGCGCCAGATGACGATGACCACGGCCAGGATGACGGCGCCGATTGCGGCCCAGGGGTGCCACGGCCGATGGTTGTAGGTCATGCCGGTCGAGACGACCACTAAAGCGGGATTCCCGTGCTCGGTGATGAGTACGCGGAGTTTCCCTCTGGGGTAGTCGATGGTTTCCAGCCATTCGCCTTCCTTCACGTCGTACCCGACGCCTTTGGTCGCGCTACGCGCGAGGAGCGTCGCCTTATAATCGGCGATGAACAAAGGCTCGCCGACGCGAACAAGTTCATCGGTGGTCCGATGAAGCTCGAGACCGCTGTCGGTCGCGAACACGATGACGAACCCTTCCATTCCTTCCAGCGAGGCGATCTGCGTCGGATGCTTGGCCGCGCCGAACTCAATCCATTCCGGGATGATATCCGGGAACACGGGCAGCTTGTCCGCCAGGGCGAGGAGCATTTGCTCCAGTTGCCCGGGGGCGGCGGGCTTGTCGAGATCGACCACAATCGAATAGGGGTCGACACGCTCGGGCATGGGGGTCGGCTCGGGGGTGGAGTTAGGAGCCACAGGAGTCATTTTGAACTCCTCTCCCACGAGACTCTCCCCCTGTTCCTCGCGGCCAATGACAATCACGGCCTCCTGATCGCCGCGCTGGCGCTCGATGGCGGGGCGGACCACGAACCAGCCGAGTAGTCCGACAACGAACAGACCGCCGATGGCGATGATGGCCTTGAGGGGGAACTGACGGCTGCGGCGCTGTTGCCTGAACGCGGCAACGCTTACGTCATTGGGGATTTTGTGATCACGCTCCCAGTACTTGCTGGGATAAATGCCCCAGCTGTAGGTATCCAGATCGTCGAACTTGATGACCTTGCCTTTGTACGATAGCTCCTTCACTCTTAGTCTCAAGAAGCGATGCACGACCTTCCCGGGGAAGGCGGCGCCGAACCACTCACCTGTCTGATTGGACTGGGTTTCGGAAACCAGCTCTCGCGCCACATGGACACGCCGGCGGCGAGGGAGCGTCCACAGATAGATGACGAAGGCGACCAGGAGGCCGCCGAGGATGGCCCAGAGCTGCCAAGGGGCAGCCTGGAGAGCCGACACGAGTTTGGGCAAAAAGCCCGAGAGTATGGACTGCAGTTTTTCGGACACGAGATTTCTCCTTATGGTTGAGGGGCGACATTAAAAAGGCCGTTGAGTGACCGGATGCCCGAACAGGATGGAAGGGAAATGTTTAATATAAGGTAAAACAGGAGTTACGTGGTGTCATTCCCGCGAAAGCGGGAATCCAGGCTTATCTTATATAGATTCCCGATGCAGGCACTCCGCCAACTGGCGGATGCCTCCTCGAGAATGACAACCTTAATGTATGAACGCTTAAAAACCTTCCATGCTGATCGGGGATCCGGTCGAATTTTTTCGCAGCAATAGGGAGGATCAAAGGCAGAATTACTCTAATTTCTAATGTCTAATTGCTCTCATTAGGATTAGAAACAGCTCTCTGTCTTTGATATCTCCCTACTGAGATTGTTAAGGTGCCCTCCTTGCGCTAAAGCTTCGGAGGGTAAACCCTCTTTTATGTTGAAGCGCAAGCAGTGTTCATGCTGCCAAATGTTTCTGACACTTGAGTTTTGAATTGGCCGGGATTATAGGGGAAGGATAGACAATTGTCAATTGTTATAGGACTATTAACCAATCTTAAAATTGGCTTATTTTCAACTACTTTTAACAAGAAAATGCAGGCATATTGACAAGGCTATAGGACTAGATTAGTATGGTTATTGCTGTTAAAAACTATTAACACCAATTTTCTTTAAGGAAACCTATGGCCAACACCAAAGAATGTAAGGCGAGTGTCGGTAGATGGGGTAAGATTCCCGCGCCATGATGGGTGAATGACGTTCTCCCTAGATAGTGCCGATTACGAAATTAAATTCAAGGAAAGAAAACCTAGTTGTCATTCCCGAGAATCGAGTCAAACTCGATGCATCGGGAATCCAGAATCAAGGTTAAAATCACTGGATCCTCGCCTTCTTGTCCTTCCGAAGCTTTATGCTTGAGGAGGAAAGCGAGGATAACAAAAAAACGTAAGCACTCAATATTAGGAGTGAAGTGGGAAAATGGCTAGCTAAAACAAGAGATCCAAAAGAGAACTCTATACGATAACTGCTTACTTACAAACCCGAGATACCAGGCTTTGCACTGCTAGAAGTCGTGTAAGCTGTGTATCACTATGCATGATCAATTGCATCGTGCTTTGTGTTACACGTCTTATATTGAGTAGTTACGTCGCCGAGTTCTGCATAAACTCCATAGCCCAGGGCAACCGTGAGCGACGCGAGTGTAGCTAGAGCACCATAAAATCGTAGGGGATGCTCTCTTTTTAACCTTCCTACCAAGGATTCATAGCGACCAGTTCTATAGTCGTACTTTTGTTTGAGTGGGTTCAGCTCATGGCCGAATAGTTCAGGCATATTTTTTCACCAAGTAATGTGGATAATTTGGGTATACCTTGGCCTGGGTAGCAACAAAATGTTTGACTGCCGGGAGATGGTAGATGGCAGCATAGTCGTGGGATTCAGCGAGCGGATCGATTGCTTGGTAGAGGTCATCTGTGAGCTGGCCTTGTGCTTGCATATCCTCAACCACACAACAAATGAGCAATGCATAGAGATCTTTTTGGTTTTGCAAAGAGGTATACATATAACTTTATTCAGATCTAGGAGTTGAATTCATATCTCCAGAAGAGTAAGAACGTGATGGTGGGGATGCTTTAGTTTTATTCTCCGGCTCAGGATAAAAAGAATAAAGATAGTATTGTGTATCTGGAAAAAGCGTTGAGGGAAGTTCTGCCTCTAAATAAAGCCTGTCCAAAAAGTGTAAAACAAGATTCAATGCGTGAGGGTCAAAGTTATCAGCATATACTGCAAGGTGTCCCTCATTAGGATTTTGTGGGTTAGGAATCTGATCTATCACAACATCATTCGGTGTATGACAATGAACACCTCTAACTCCTGTTGGAAAGCAGGTGGGAAGATGAGTGCCCATATCTAGGGTCACATTAGGCGAACCTAGGCTCGTGCAACCAGTTAGAGTAAATTCATTACCATCATTATGGTAATTTGGTAGTTCACGAACAGTGCATAAGCCGATTTGTGTGCCATCAGGAATTCTGTTCAAATTAACAACAAATAATTCTTCATGAGGAGCAGTCAATCGTTGAGGAGATAGTATCGTACCCCAGGGGTCATCTAGATTATTAGGGTCAAAATTCACATCAATAATGTAGGGATCTTCATGCGACAGGCTTTCTCTCCATAGTGGGGGGATATTAGCATAATCAGGGTTAATGACAATTGTTCCTGAAAAAGGTGGAGGAAGTGTTGGTGGAGGTGGAGTGGGAAGTGCTTCTACGGTTTCTGCCGGGGGTGTAGCTGGTTGATCGGGCAATCGAGTAGGGCAAGCTTGAAAGGCTTCGGCTGAGCAAGCAGAAAGAGAAAGTAGCGTCAATGCAAGCACGGTATTATAGAACATGCGTGTTCTCCGACGCAGCCTATCTACAGATGATTTAGCTCTAGATTTGTCTTTGGGTATTTCCTTCATATTTTATGATTTACTAATTGAGATTACCTTAGGCCAATCACGTGTGGTGGTATATTTTGTTGGTTTAAGTCGAACACAGCGACGCTGGTTCCAGGTGGTAAGCAAAAATCCTGAGCATAGTCGGTATCTTGTTGGCCATTTTTTGAATTGATAGTTACAGCCTTCACCAAAGTATAGTTACAATCAGGAGGAACGAATTGGTGATTCATATAATTCAGTGCAACGGTGACTTCATGATCTGGATGATCTGGATGATCTGGATGATCTGGAGGAAACAGAATACTAGCAAATTGATTTTCGGTTTGAGTCACATCATCATCAACCAAGCCCCAATGCACGTCACCAAACATGTTGTATGCGTTACGAACCTCAACGGGCTCTCCGTTGACCAACACTTCGAGCTGAGAAAAATCGGGAGCGGGAAGCGCGGGAACTTCAGAAATAACGAGTTGCTCTGTGACGGAGGGGTGGTTAGTGCCGTGGTAGCGGGCCAAGCCTAACCCCAGGAACGCAATCGCTAGAATTGTTAGCCCCGCAACTCTTTTATCAATTTCTTGCAGGCGCCTATACGCTCTTGACGCTTTTGCGGCAAAACGACTTCTTCGATTTGGGGAGGATTCATTCATTTGTTTTACTTATATAACAAGTTTTTATGTAATTGGCCGGGATTATAGGGCAGAAGTAAGTTTGTGTCAATAGTTATAGGACTATTTACTTATCTTAAAATGAGTCTTTTTTCAACCACTTTTAACAAGAAAATGGGCGCTTGTTGACAAGGCTATGGGATTGGATTAGTATGGTTGTTGCTGTTAAAAACTCTTAACACCAATTTTCTTAAGGGAGCATATGCCCAACACCAAAGAACCAAAAACGTCTGACGAACGACTGGAGCTGTTGTTCCGGCAACTCGGATTATCAGAAAAACAGGCCAAGCTCTATCGAGTGCTCTTAGGCAGAAAAACGGCCCGGGCGGCACTGCTGTCCAAAAAATCGGGTATCAACCGGAGCAATACCTATGTCCTTCTAACCGATTTAGTCAAGCGGGGGTTGGTGCGCGAATTGTCCAAGGGTCAAGTGAAATCGTTTCAGGCGGTGGAGCCGGCTAAGTTGTTGGAGCTTGCCCAAGCGCGGCAGCGAGATCTGGCGGCGGCGAATGCACTCGTGCAAGAGATGGTGCCGGAGCTGACCAAAGAATGGAAAGCCAGTGTCGGCAGACCGGTGGTGCGGCATCTTGAGGGAAAGGAGGGCTTGCAGCAAGTATTTAGTGATATTTATAACCCTCAAAACAATGAAGTGTATGGTTGTGTGGATGTGGAAACGGCACAAGGGGTGTTTCCGGATCATATCGTCAAGGAATTGATTCCTAGACGGGTTGAGTATGGGGTAAAAGCCTATGGAGTGTTGGGGAAGTCAGAAGATACAACGAAACTCAAGGAGCAGGATGAGGTGCAACTTCGAGAAACAATGCTGCTTGATAAAAAAGAATATCCATTGCCAGCTGAGATTGAGGTGTATCAAGATAAGGTAGCGATGATGTCCTTTGCCACAGGGGAGATGGTGGGGGTGATATTGGAAAATGCTGATTTTGCGACCAGTTTGCGGTCGCTATTTAAGCGGTTGTATG
This sequence comes from uncultured Pseudomonadales bacterium, assembly GCA_964630135.1. GTDB lineage: Bacteria > Patescibacteriota > Microgenomatia > UBA1400 > RBG-16-45-19 > CAYYKL01. The sequence goes on from CAZVUJ010000032.1 coordinate 7,094, forward strand.
AGTTGGAGCGGGAGTATGATCGACTGCGCCAGTGAAAAATGCTTGAGTAAGAGGGGTAGTTCGTGTGTTAAGGTATTGCTGGACTTGGGAAGTGAGTTGGTGTTTGAGTTCAAGTAAGGCTTCAAAATTTGGCTCACCAGTTTTTTGGTATTGATAAGTAATGCGGTTGTAGCCGCGATTGGCATCATGGGTGCGATACAGTGCGCCTCTGGATTGGTCAATCCAGGCCTGGTGCTCGGGGGTATCAGCTTGATACTCTGGGTCAGTTATCCAACTGTCATCTTGGATAGTACGATTTTGAATATACCTTATCGCGTCAATACTGGTGGGGAAATTGAGGCAGGTACCAAAGCCAGCTAAGGCCATAATATGATGCTTGAGTGCTGGTGTAGATGCGAGAAAAGGTTTGCCGAATTCAGTGCCATCAGGCAGAGTGAAAGATCGTTCAA
>CAZVUJ010000033.1:0-7422 GCA_964630135.1 uncultured Pseudomonadales bacterium
CGCGCTTGCAAAGGGCATTATTACCCATCCTCATACCGTGCATATTTGTTATTGCCACACGCCGCCACGATATTTGTACGGTTACACCACGGCACTTGATTGGCAGAAACACTGGTTGGTTCGTCAATACGCCAGGGTGGTTAACAAATATATGCGCCAGTATGATTTTTTGGCGGCGCAACGCCCTGATATGTTGGTGGCGAACTCGCTCGAAGTCCAACAGCGCATTAAAAAGTTTTATCGTCGAGATGCGGTAGTCGTGTATCCGCCAGTGTGTGGCAGTGGCACAGTGACACCGTGGCACAGTGACACCGTGGCTCCGCGACACCGTGGCACAGGCTACTTCCTCACTGGCGGGCGGTTAGTGGGAGCGAAACATTTTGACCTCGTTATTCAGGCAGCTAATCAACTTCAGGCGCCGCTTAAAATTTTCGGCACCGGACCCTTGAGACAGCAGCTGGAAAGGTCAGCGGGTCCAACGGTCGAGTTGGTGGATCAGGTTAATGAGCAGCAATTAGGAGCATTGTATGCCGGCGCCACTGCTTTTATTGCTCTGGCGGAAGATGAAGACTTTGGCATCACGCCCGTGGAGGCGATGGCCGCCGGCACACCCGTGATTGCCTTCAAAGGTGGTGGCTATCTGGAAACGGTGATTGAAGGTAAGACAGGGTTGTTTGTTAAGGATCTGCATCTTGAATCACTTGTTGAGGCCATGAAACACATAGAATCACATGCCTTTGATCCACGCTATCTCAAGAAATACGCGCAGCGATTTAGCAAAGGCGCCTTTATTAAGAGTATGAACCAAGTGATTGAGCAAGCGATGAAGCAACAAGCAGGCGAATGATTTTCACCTATGTCCAGATCGATAAAACTCGTTAGTTACAATATATTGCAGGGAATGTATATACAGGCTCTGTTGGAATCCTTACAAAGAGAACAACCAGATATTCTTTGTTTGCAAGAAATCGGCACATCAGGAATTGGCCAAAAACACTCAAGCGATAATGTACTGGAGTTGATTTGCGCGGCGTTGCACATGGAAGGGGATTATGAAAACATGTTTTGGGCAGATGAAGGTGAAGGCAGATTTAATTCGGGTGTAGCTATCTTAAGCCGATTCACTCGAACTAATCGAATGGTGTTTCGCTATGAGCGCATCACGGACAAGGTTTTACGGCTCACCGATACCGATCGGTATTTCGTGCCCCGAGTACTGCTTGGTAATGAACTACTGATTAATGAGAAGCCTGTGTGGGTGTTTACCACCCACTTCACCATTTCTCCGGATGCACAAGTAACTCAACATCAGCTGGAAAATGCTCAAACTGTTGCCGCGCAGTTAAAAGCCTATCCGGAATATATGTTTTGCGGCGATATGAACACGCCGTATGGTTCGCAGGTGTTTGAGATTTTGCAAGGGGAAAGCGAAAGCGTGTTTGGAGGCGGTTTGCCCACTCTCCATCCGACATTGCATCGAGTAGGGCATTTGGGCCTGCAAGTCGATCACGCGTTTGTGCGTAGTGATAGAGTAACGATTACATCTTCGACCGTTCCCACCGTTGATGGTAGTGACCACTTACCCTTAGTTATAGAATTTAACCTTGCCTAAATTGTTATGCCAGAACTTCCTGAAGTCGAAACTATTGTCCGCCAACTCCAAACGGTGTTGCCGGGCAAAAATATACAAAAAATAACGGTACTGCATGCAAAATCATTTTCAGGGCAGGCGAGCGAACTTGAGGGAAAAACCATCCACCTCATTTCCCGTAAAGCCAAGACAATCGCAATCTCTTTTAAGCGCCATGATTCTTTGTTGCTTGTTCACCTCAAAATGACCGGTCAGTGCATCTTTGTGCCCCAACGGGGCAAGCGAATTGTCGGCGGTCATCCTACACCGGATTGGGTGGAGGCTTTGCCAAGCAAACATACCCGAATTGGCATTACCTTCTCTGATCAATCGGTGTTGTATTTTAATGACATGCGGGTGTTTGGGTGGATGAAAGTAATAACGAACGATGAACGACGAGCGATGATGGAAATGTTGCCGCCGGATGTGATCGATCCGGAGTTTACGCTCGAATATTTACAAAAGGTGCTGAGCAAATCTTCAAGGGCCACAAAACTGGTTATTTTAGACCAAGCCAGGATGGGCGGGATGGGCAATATTTATGCCAACGATGCCCTGTGGCTCTCAGGCATTGATCCGCGAAAACCAGCTAATAAACTCTCGACGAGTGAGGCGAAAAAACTGCATCACGCTATGATCCATGTCTTGCAGCGGGGCATTGAGCTTGGGGGAGCGAGTGAATCAACCTATAAACATATCAATGGCCTGGGTGGCAAATATCAAGAAGAGTTTTTGATCTACAAAAAAAATGGTGAAAAGTGCTCACGCTGCGGAGGAGTAATTGAGAAGTTTAAGCTTGGCGGCCGCGGGACGTATTGGTGTCCGGGGTGCCAAAGCTAGATGGCACACTTACGAATGAAACGCTTTACAAGCATTTTCTGATTTAAGAGCGGCCGCTCAAAGAGTACAAGAAGCTGAGTGCCAATAACTAAGAGCAATGCCTGTTTAGTGTGAAAGAAGTTATAAAATAGTAGAAAAGAGACCTAGATTAATTCTGGAGGACTATCACCCTGGTTAGCGAGAGACAAAGGATCAAGCAAGTGACGTGACTTATGCTCAGGATCGTCGTTAATTACTTTCCAAGCAGGATACATTAGGATCGAACCCTGACCTGCTGTCTCAGACTGCTGTAAGTAATTTAAGTACAGCTCTCGTGTTTTTGGGTCAATGGTTTGGCCATGCTTAGCCTCAAATATCTCCCGCCACTCTTGATAATCACTTCTTAAAGATTTCTTATACCTCCAATGTTCAATTGCACCAACAAAATCTTGAAATAATCCTTCCATGTGAGTTATTTTCTTCTTCTTCTTTCCTGTCAAGGCCCATAACAATTTCGCCTGGCGTTGACAACATACGACATATACATTACCATTACCGTATGATACGCACCCAGGTCTATTTACCAGAACAAACGCATCGAGAATTGCAAGAGTTGGCACGGACCTCTGAGTCAAGTTTTTCGCAGCTTATTCGGGAGGGAGCGGATTTAGTGGTTCGAGAACGTAAAACCAAACAACGGAAAAAGATACCAAAGCTCGTATTACCCACCTTTGCTTCAGGGAAAAAGCTGGGTCGACTTGACAGAGAAGCAATTTATGAGGACTTCTGAGCCAGTTGTGTTGGACACAGATATTTTGGTGTTTGCGGCAGACACAGACAGTCCGCTCCATAATGAGGCTGAAAAAATAGTTCATTCAACAATAGAGCGTGGAGTGGCAATTCTTACTGGTCAACTGTTTCTAGAAAGTTACAACGTCTTGACAGGCTTGAGGTGGGATTCGGTAGCAGTTCGAAAGTATTTGCACGTGCTGCGGCAACATCCTGGGGTCCGGATAATATATCCAACAGAAGCTACGTTTTTCAGGTGTATTGACCTAGCGGTTGAAGCTGGTGTTAATGCAAGACGAAGGATCTTTGACTACTTTCTGGCACAAACCATGATGGATAACAGTATCGAGATTATATATACCCAAAACACGAAAGACTTTGCAGGAATAGAGAGCATTCAGGCGGTGAACCCGTTTGTGTGACTAGAAGCTTAAGATTTACGGGGACATATTGGTGTCCGGGGTGTCAGAGGTAATTTACTCGGCCTTTGGGGATTCAAAATCATGCTCTAAATAATATCCATCTCCGCGGTTAAAATCCTTTCGCAATAATTGATAATTCACTCCCATTTATAGAAGCTGCTAATTCGCCCGATTTTGGTGAGATTCTATTATCACTTAACCAGGTATGAAATCTCCCATCTCTTGTTGTGTTTCCTTCACCGTTATTGTGTAGAGCCATTCTGTAGTGAATATCTTCAACAAGGGATAGTACGTGCGATCTATCAGCCGCACCGTCGAGGTTTGGAACTGAACCTCTGGGAACATTTGTTCCCACGCCTTCAGTCGCGGCTTCAAACTTAGCTCGTATGTCCAGGTAATCGAGCTACTCTTTCGTCAAAGGAAAGCCTGAACCGCCAATCGTCTGGATTGGATGAGAGGGGAGAATCAACTTCTGCCATATGATCGGTATTTTCTTCTTCTTCTTCTTTCCTGTCAAGTCCCATAACATTTATGAGCACATTTTGCGCTTGAGGAGTATAATAGCCCATAGTAATGGAGTGATGGATGGCAAAAGAACAACATGAACCCACCGGTGCCAATTTTGTTGATTTATTACCCGATGATGCTACTCTGGCGGATATATTTGGTGCGTATCAAGCCTGGCTGGCTTCGCTAATGCCTAATGTCGTTCTAGCAGAGGAGGGCGGAGGTGATGTTGGTGATGAATACGTAACCCGAGACCTGGGATTACTTGAGGAGGTAGCTGGACTAACCGGTGGAGTCAAATTTGATGAAGCTATCAAACCAAGGTTTGAAGCTTTGGTAGCAGAGAGTATAGCGAAGGGTAATGCTGCGCTGTATGGCAACCTACATTTGGATAGAATTGGTAAATTATTAAATAAGGGGGAATTGGCAGAGGTTTGGAAATTGGTTGCTGAAGCCGTATCGGGCTTGGGAACCCTGTTTAGGATATCAGATGCTCTTGAGGTGATGAAAACACGCGAAGCCTTTAAATCGAGTGTCGTTACCAAATTCGTCTTTAGGTATATGAATATGGAGGGGAAGTTAGTGTGCAAGGATCTCGTTGATGAGGCCATGGTGCGTCTGGAGGTGTCGTTTAATGTGCAGTATGAGGATCGGCTCTACGAGCTATACCAAAAACAAGGCATTCAAGGCATTAGCGACTACTTGGATGAACTCCCACAACGGGCAGCTCGAGCCGGGAGCATGTTTAAACATCGGGGAAGGTCGAATAGGGCTAGGGCTGATTTGGCGATGGCCTTTCTCGAAAAGGGCAGAGTGAAACAGGCCAGAAAATGGTATAAGAGTCTGGATGATTGGGTGACAAAAATATGCTATTTTAGGCATATAGTAAGTAACTTTGATGAAGCTAACCCGACAGTGGTTGAGGAATTGTATGTTGATTTGGTTAAGAGTTTAAACCTCAGTTTGGCATCTGAAGACGAGAAGTCCATTGAGCAACTGGACGAAAATGAACCTTGGGAACTAGATACGCTTCCTAGCAAGTATTGGACAAGTCTACACTTAGGTGTGATGAAATACTTGATTGAGCATGGATTCACTAAACGCTCTTTTACTAACGTATACCGGAAACTGCTCTTTCCTTCTCGGGCAAGTGACGAGGATGTCTCGGTGGCCGATTTTGTGGAAGATACTCGCTTGGAGGAGTGGCAACGATGGGAGATTGTGGAAGGAATAGCTACTAATTTGTGGAAACTGGGTGATAGACAAGAAGCACAAGCAAGGTTAGATGGCTGGGCTGCGGATCATCCCCGTGACAAAGTGAAGATTGACGAACTGCGATTTACGCTTTATATGGAAGCTCAAGAGCTGCCTGCAGCAGCAGAAGCACTGAGGAAGTTAGTGGGTTTAGAGCTAAGCACATATCATGATCATTATTGGAATTATTCACAGGCTTGCTTAGAGCAAGGTTTGGTTCAAGACTGGCGACAACTTTATGGGGTTTGAAAGCCTTAGAAATTAAACTAGCGCAGCAAAAGGGTCCAACCACCAGATTTACAGAGTACTCAAATGGTATGATTGCTATATTACTCGAGGAAGCTTTGTGTGCAAGAGATGTCGCGCAAGTACGAGAGCTACTGGCTTTTGCTCACCAGCATCTCTCCCTGGAGCAGATGGTTGAATTGATGAATTACGTGCAGCGGGCGTTGCAGAGCTACGGAGATGAGTTTGAGTGATTGCATTCATGGCTATTCCCGAAATCCGCGTGGCTTTCCAAGCTTTAGAAGAGTGGTTTTTATAAACATGAGGTAGAAAATGAATCCGTGAAGGAGGGCAAAAGAAATGTCGAAAAATGAAAGTCGAGAGAAGATGGTCGTATTGGTGTCCGGGGTGTCAGAGGTAAGTTACGTACGCGTTGACACATTCTAATGCGTACGTTATAGTGAGAGCATGAAACAAATGACGGCCACGGCACTACGTAAAGATTTATATAACACTTTGGACAAGTTAGCGAGAACAGGGAAATCCTTGGAAATCAATAAAAGAGGCCAGTTGTTTGAATTAGTGGCAAAATCAAAGCAAAACAAGCTTTCCAGACTTAGGCCTCACGATGCGATACTTGGTGACCCCGACGAACTGGTTGATTTGCATGTGTATGAATGGAATGAGGAAAAGAATTTGTGATTTACTTAGATACTCATGTAGTGATCTGGTTGTATACGGGCAAAGTGGCTAAACTGAGCAAGCGAGCTTACGAAACTCTTGATGAAGGTGAGTTGTGGATATCTCCCCTAGTGAGATTGGAACTGCAGTACTTGTTTGAGGTCAAAAAGCTCTCGAAGAAACCAACGTTACTTCTGTCTTTGTTGTCCAAAACCTTGGGATTGGAAGAAAGCAAAGTAGAGATGAGTGAGGTAGTGAAGGTAGCAGAGCAGCTTAGTTGGACCAGGGACCCCTTCGACCGCTTGATTGTAGCGGAGGCGATGCTCCACGATGCGCCGCTCGTGACGGCGGATGTGAATATCAGGAAACATTTCAAAATGGCATTGTGGTGATTAAGAAGTTAAGGCTGCAGGTTGAGGGACGTGGGTGTCGAGGTTGCTAGAGTTACTCCAATTAATTAGCAATACCTTCTAACAAGTTTTTGCCTACTCCAAATGTTGTTAAAATTTTATCAGCTTCTGTTAAAACACGTCTAAAATCAGAGTCAAATTTTGGGCTATCCTTGGGACCAAAAATAACTATTGTTGGCATAGGAACATGCGTATTTGATTCAAGCTCTCTCTGACCAAAACTATTTAGTCGACCAAAACCAATCTTTACTAGACTCCCCAGAGAGTTTGCAGTTAGTTCCGCCTGGCTATCTCCACGGGAAAAACTTAGATTGTTTAATGAAGAAGTAGTGAGCTTAAGGGCCAGCAATACTTGATCTGCAAGCAAATCGCCTTCCCTATTTTGACCAAAGACTCCAATAAGCTTTTTTACTTCCCGATCTTCTGAAAGGTTTGGCTGTAATGCTTCATCTACTGAATCTTTTACTTTACCTTCATATGGGATTATTGTTATTGGATGTTCAATTAGAATCCTGTTATCAGAATGGATGACATCAGCTCCAAACCCTGGTTCGTAAACTAAGTTAGTTTGCTCAATCATTTCAGAGTTATTTTCTTCTCCTTCTCCTCTTCTGTCAAGTCGAGTAGAATCTGACCCACCTACACTTCTTACTGCATAGTCATCCTGAGCCTGGCTGAAAGCCAA
>CAZVUJ010000034.1:0-7369 GCA_964630135.1 uncultured Pseudomonadales bacterium
ATGAATACGTGTTGCCTTTTTTTGTAGACATAGCCTGAGGTTTTATATGCATGAGTTTATATCAAAATCTGGAAAGAAAATCGTTGTTCGAGATTTAACCCTCAATGACGTTGATTGTCTGTTTGACTATATTACTGAACTTGGTAAGGAAGATACCTATATTCTCGTTAATCCTGAGTCTTTAGTGACGTATGAAGAGGAAGTCGAATATGTGGCTCATAGTGTAGACAAAATTGCTAATAAAAAAATGATTAAATTATTGGCATTTTGTGGAGATGAATTAATGGGAGTCTTAGATGTTACAGTTCAGGCAAGAAGAAAGCAGCATATCGGTATGCTTGGAATCACAATAAAAAAAGCCTATCGAGGAGATGGTATCGGCAAGAAACTTATGCAGATAGCTCTTAAAGAAGCGGAAGTTAAGCTTGGCTTACATCAGATCATCTTAGGTTGTTTTGCCAATAACGCAGTCGGTTTGACTTTATACAATACCTTAGGGTTCAAAGAATATGGCCGGTTGCCTAGAGCGGTTCGGCACCAGGGAAAATATGTGGATGAACTACTCCTGCATAAAGAAATTAATTCGGAGAAATAACTATGATGCGGACATTAGCCATAGAAACAACCACGAAAATCGGTGAAAAAGTCCTGGTGCAAGGCTGGGTCAATGTTAAGCGAGATCATGGGCAGATAGCCTTTGTCGATGTCCGTGATCGCTCTGGGATTGTGCAGGTGGTGGGCAGCAAAGAGCAGTTTAAGCAAGTAAAACCAGAAACAGTAGTGGCAATAACTGGTCAGGTACTTGCCCGGGATAAGACCACCTTGAATCCCGAGTTAGCTACAGGTATGGTTGAAATCAAGGCGGAAACAGTAACTATCTTGAATCACGCCGAAACCCTGCCGTTCCCCATCGACACCTCGGGAAATGAAATTGAAGAAAGTTTGCGATTAAAGCATCGGTATCTTGATTTGCGCCGCCCTCGGTTGCAAAAAAATATTCGTCGTCGTTCGGCTTTTGTCCAAGCTGCTCGAGAATTCTTATTTAGCGAGGGATTTTGCGAAATCGAGACCCCGCTGTTGACCCAATCAACCCAAGAAGGCTCGCGGGATTTTTTGGTGCCCTCTCGCTTACAACCTGGCAAATTCTTTGCCCTGCCGCAATCGCCTCAGCAATACAAGCAGCTCTTAATGGCGGCTGGATTCGAGCGCTATTTCCAAATTGCCCGCTGCATTCGCGATGAAGACCCTCGGGCCGATCGGGGGTTTGAGCATACCCAAATCGATATTGAGTTAAGTTTTGTGAAGCGGGAAGAGGTGATGGCATTGGATGAGCGCATGATTATGACCGTGATTGAGAAAATGGGCGGCAAGATTGCTCAAAAACCGTTCCCCGTTTTTACGTATGAGCGGGCCATGAAGCAGTTTGGGGCAGATAAATTCGATATGCGAACGCAGCAAGAAAAAGACCAAGGCTTATTGTCTTTCACTTGGGTCGTTGACTTCCCCTTCTTCAAAAAAGTGGATACTGCCGACGCTGCCGAAGTCGCCGATGGCAAAAGTGGCTGGACGTTTACGCATAATCCGTTTAGTATGCCCAAAGACGAACATCTTGCCTGGCATATGGCCGGTGAGCACATCGACCAAATCCTAACCACCCAATATGACCTTGTTTGCAATGGCTATGAAGTTGGTGGTGGCAGCATTCGCGCTCACGATCCCAAGGTTTTACACGCCACCTATCAAATCATGGGCTACAGCGAGCCAGAAATTCAAGCCAGGGTCGGGCATATGCTTGAAGCGTTTAAGTATGGCTGTCCGCCGCATGGAGGGTTGGCTCATGGCGTGGAGCGGCTACTTATGATCCTGGAGCACGAAGACTATTTGCGCGAAGTTCAGGCGTTTCCACAAACAGGTCGAGGCCGGATTTCGGTGATGCAGGCGCCGGGAGACGTGAGCGAACCACAGTTAGCGGAGTTGGGACTTAAAACCATTGCAAGTGACACCAAAAAGAGTGTGTATGACCGTATTATCTCAACCCTGCATCGTCGGGGTATTGATTATACGCATTATGCGCATAAAGACGTATTCACCAGTGAAGAAGCGGCAGCCGTTAGGGGTGATGTGAGTTTGCATATGGGGGCGAAAGCGTTGATTCTCAATGCCGATGGCAAGCATCTCTTATTAGTAGTTCCCGGTGATCAAAAAGCTGACCTGGCAAAACTAAAGACACACCTTAATGCTAAAAAGATCGAGTTTGCTAAAAAGGAATGGGTCGAGCAACATATCGGTTTGCCGTTTGGTTCGATTCCGCCGTTTGGGTCAATGATGGACTTGTCCACCTATGTCGATCCCAGCTTAGAACAAGAGGAGATTGTCTTTAATGCGGGCCGACTTGATCGTTCAATCAAAATGGCATATACAAAATATGTGGAAGTTGAACAACCCACCCTCCTCTAAGGTATGCAAGACAAACACGATATTATTATCGACCTTGATCCCACCGAAGTGCCCATTCTGTATACGGACAACATCAACATTGTGGTTAACGAAGACGGGGTAGTTCTTAATATCTGTCAAAAAGTGGGACCACGGAAATATCACGTCATCACCCGGATTGGCATGAGTACCACTCATGCCCAAAAGGTAGTCAACAAATTAGCCCGGGTGCTGATGTTGGGCGCTACCGTTAACGATGACTCAGTTCCACACCATTAACGCCTCATGACTTTCTGGATCGGTGCAGAAAATGCGAGATAGCTGATTTGGCAAGCGGAATCATGAGCGTGGCGATGAGCGTTTTGGCGAGTGTATTTCCGGCTGCGGTATGTAACTTGAGATTAAGGTCACTTTTGGCTGTTTGGAATTTTTTGTATACCATCACCAAAATGATTGCCAACGTAAGTAAAATGAGCAGCCAAAAAACCATTACCACAATTGCCAGGCCGTAAAAAAGAGTGGAAAGTTCCATATCAGCTCTTTTCCGGTTTAGTGTATTGTTCTTTCAAGTGTGCTTCTAATTTTTTCACCTGAGCTTTAGTTAACTCACCTTGTTGTTCAATGCTGGCAATGACTCGATTCACAATTGCCTCATAGTGGGTTTTATCGATGCTCTTCACTTTTGCTTTTAGGGTTTTTAATTTGGCATTAACTTGTTTGCGAGCCTCAACTAAGGTTTTGCCAACCATTTCGCTATCCATACCAAAAATGTGCTGGACTTCTTCACGGTCATACAATTCAATAAGACCCTGTTTAACCTCGCCGGCTTTTTCCTCGATGAGTTTTTTGCCTTTCTTTTGTTTTTCTTGAGGCATAAACAACATGGCAATGCCACCTGCCATTGCTCCCAGTAAAAACGCTAAACTTGTTTTTGATTGTTTCATGATTTTCTCCCTACTTACGATATAATCTGTACTTAAGCCATATCATAACAGATGGGCTTGGAGAAAACTAAAAAATAGGTAATAAACTCGTGAAAATTGTAGTCGGTTCCACCAATCCCGTTAAAATTGAAGCCACCAAGATCGCTTTTGAAAAAGTGTGGCCTGGTCAGACGTGGTTAGTTGAAGGTTGGAGCGTGGCTTCGAGTGTATCAGACCAGCCCATGAGCGATGCGGAAACAATTGAGGGAGCGACCAATAGAGCCAAGGCAGCAATCAAACTGACTCGAGCTGACTATGGCGTGGGCATCGAGGGCGGTATTCAGCAGATAGGCGATCATTGGTTTGATTGCGGGTGGGTCGTGGTGATTGATCAAAAGGGAACAATCGGGATTGGTTCATCAGCCAGAGTGCTGACCCCGCCAAAAATGATGGAAAAAATAATGGCAGGCAAGGAATTGGGCCAAGTTATTGATGATTTTTTTGAAACTTCAAATGCTAAACAATCAATCGGTCACTTTGGATTAATGACTAACCATGCCATCACCCGAACCAGTGGCTATGTCGATGGTGTGGTCATGGCTTTGGTACGATTCTTGCATCCACACCTTTTTTAACCTGCTATACTAGCTACAAGCCTGGATGCAGGATGGTCGCCGAGTCTGACTCGGAGGAAAGTCCAGACAGCTGGAAGCAAGGTGATCCGGAGTAATACCGGATACGGGTAACCGCTCATGAGAGTAACAGTGACGATTCTCATTTATTTTGAGAGTGAAACGGACAATCTGCCCCGCTGCAACCTTCGACCAAGCCGCTTTAAAGGATGCTTCCCCTATGGCTTAAAGTAAGGGCACTAGATAGATGGCCGTCTAAAACAGAATCTGGCTTACTCGCATCCAGGCTGACTTTTTCACACTTGCTATGAAGCGATCGCGCAGAGGAAATTAGGTCAATTTTTGCCGCAGATTGGTTTTGAGCTGATAATACTCACTCACCGAAACTTTGAGCACTAAAAAGACGGGAATCGCCAGCACCGCGCCGCCGATGCCACCCAGGCGATACGACACCAGGAATAAAATGATTGTTGCTAGGGGGTTTAAACCTACCGTGCTTTGCATAACCTTGGGCACGATAAAATTGTTTTCCAGTTGCTGCACCAGCACATAGAGCACGAGCACAAAGGTGCCGAGGTACGCGTTTCCTGAAGCAAAGCCAACGAGAATTGCCGGAATTGCAGCAATGGTCGGGCCGATGTTGGGAACCAATTCCATAAAGCCGGCAAAAACAGCTAAGGGTAGGGCATAAGGAACGCCCAAGAGCGATAGGCCAATGTAGGTCATAATACCAATAACGAGCATAAGCAAAAGTTGACCGCGCACCCATTTGCCGATTTCGGCTTCCACCCGATTCACATATTGAGCAGCCTTAATTTCAGCATCATGATTGCCAAAAAACCAGACTAGGTGCTTGTGGAGCACGCCGCGTTCCAGCAATAAGTAGAAGGTAATGACCATCACCGTAATCATAGTGACGAATACCGAAAACGTAGAGGAAACGACAGAGAATAATTTAGGTATTGAACTTATTTGCAAGTTAAGTGATTGGGTATTTAAGAAATCCGGCAAGTAACGGTTTATAAACGTTTGAACTTGGGGCTTTTTGAGCAACAGAAGCAAGCTCTGTGTTTGATCGGCTACGGCCGGGATGATAAGAGCCAGGAAGGTGATAAGCACAGCGATAAACGTGATAAATACCAGGGAGATAGCTGCTCCCCGGGGAACACCTTTTCGCTCAAGTCGATTGACCAGCGGATTGAGCGCCGTCATCAAGAGAATCGAAACAAAAATGCCAAACAATACGTCTTTAATAAGATAAATCACATACAGACCCACGAGAAAAGCGACCGTGAAGATAATGGTCTTGGGAGATATTTCAATTCGGGTATTTTGCTTCATACAACCTTCTATTATTTATTAGCGAAACCTTTCCATGATTGTAGCAAGTTCATAACCGCAGTATCAATGCTGGATTCAGAAATATCAAACCAATGAATCTTTTTGTTTTTTTTGAACCAAGTTACCTGACGTTTGGCGTATTGATATTCCTTAAGTGTCCATTGCTTGGCGAGTTCCGCTTGAGTTACATTGCCTGAAAGAAATTCCAGGATTTGCTGATATCCCAGGGTTGACTCTAGTAGTGCTTGGCAAGCAGGGCGTGTTTTTAAAAGTTTTTGGGTTTCATCAACAACTCCTTGTTTTAGCCGCTTCTGAACTCGCTGGAAAATTCTCTGTTCTAGTATTTCTTTGGGTGCACTCAGACCAACCCAAAGGATATCGAGTTGCCTAGTTGAGAATTGATGATCAATTGCTGGGCGGCGCATTTTTGCAACTTCAATGGCGCGAATGAGTCTTCGAGAGTTGTGTTGGTCTGAGTGATTCATATAATTAAACTTAGGGGCATCGATATCAATTAATATTTCTTGCAACTCATTAATGCTTCTGGCATCAAGCTCATGTCGAAGTTTAGGGTTGGGCGAAATATGGGCTGTTTCGGGAGGAAATAAAAAAGCGCGAAGGTAGTTGCCCGACCCACTGACGAGAATGGGTAAAATGTTATTCTCTTTTAAGTTTTGTATAAGGGGATACAATTTTGTTTCTAGCTGGCTGGGGCTTTGGAGCGAAGTCGGCTCAAACAGATCATAACCATATATGTCTATCGTGCCATTCGAATAGCAAGGTATGTCGATTTTTGATTTTTTTAAGGAAAAGCCGGGAGGAATATCTTTCCCTGCGCCGATGTCTAACCCAGCATACATTTGCCGCGAATCTACTGAAACAATCGAGCCATTTACTGCTCGAGCAATGTTTAACGCCAGACTAGTTTTGCCAACAGCCGTGGGTCCACAAATAACCACTAGTTTTTGCATACGTTAAACAACCTTGGGTCGCAGACTCATCTGACTCTTGTTAATGATTTCGTCTAGGATTTCCCAGCGTCGCTTTTTTTCTTGGGGATTCACTTCGTCAGGAAACAAGCGATAGGCGGCAGTACCAGGCCGAGGTGAGTATTGAGCCACAAAACCAATTTTCCAGCCAATCGCTGTAGCAAGTGAAACTGTTTCTTCGAAGTCTTCCTCAGTTTCTCCGGGGAAACCGACGATAATATCAGTGCCGATCACGATATCTGGAATTCGCGCACGAAGCTTCGCTACTAATTGTAAATAATCCTCTTTGGTGTAGCCGCGATTCATGGCCTTAAGAATGCGGTTGCTACCGGATTGGATGGGCAAGTGAATATACCGATCGATTTTAGGATTAATAGCGATCTCTTCAATTAATTGATCATGAAAATCCCAGGGATTACTGGTTAAAAATCTGATGACTTTGAATTCTTTAATTAATGAAATTGCTTGCAAAAGGCTCACAAACGGTGGTGTGCCTTCAACTTGCACATATTGAGATTGGTTGGAGGGTATATCGGCGAAGGTCAAGGGTTTTTCTCTATCCATCAGCATTTTGCGCAGACCAATGCCTACTTTTTCCAAACCCCAAGAATTAACGTTCATGCCTAAAAGGGTCACTTCTTCGAAGCCTTGCTGGGCTAATACATGTGCCTCGGCCATGATCGATTCCAATGGTCGGGAAGTTTCACGACCACGAGAGTAGGGCACAATGCAGTAGGTGCAGAAGGAATTACAGCCGACCGAAATCGGGATCCAGGCATGTCTCTTGTCTTTGCGAACCGTGGCTGAATTGAAACCGACTTCGTTGATCGGCAAAATTTCGTCAATCATGGGTAGTAATTCGTATAAGGTAGTGTCTCCATGGTGAGTCATGCAGCCGGTTAAAATGAGCTTTGGTTTAGGAAGATCTTGTTCTTCGAAATACTTGACTACATTGAGCAAGAATCCCCGCGCCCGGTCTTCAGCACGCTGGCGCACCGCACACGTATTGACGACAATTTCGCTGGCTTCTTGCCAGGCGTTAGCCTCG
>CAZVUJ010000035.1:0-7213 GCA_964630135.1 uncultured Pseudomonadales bacterium
TGGCACTTTACCACAATAGATTTCGAAAAAGATTTGATATTCAGTTTGTTGGGCCTTGACCATATCAGGGGATGCGCCAACGACATCGATTTTATTGATAGCCACAATCAGGGGAACGTTGGCGGCTTGAATATGCTTAATCGACTCAACAGTTTGAGGTTTGATGCCATCATTGGCGGCCACCACCAACACGGCAATGTCGGTGACTTTTGCCCCTCGCTCGCGCATTTTGCTGAAGGCAGCGTGGCCGGGGGTATCGATAAAGGTAATCCACTTGCCCTGATGTTGAGCTTGATAGGCGCCAATATGTTGAGTGATGCCACCTTCTTCGCCGGCAGTGATGCGGCTGGCGCGAATGGCATCAAGCAAGGTCGTTTTGCCATGGTCAACGTGGCCCATAATGGTCACAATGGGTGGGCGCGTGGTTTTAACCGTCTCAGTTTTACTCATACGCACTTGCCGTTCTCGATCAAGCGTTTATGCTTCTTCTTGTAGTTTTTCTAATGCGACCGTAATTTCTTCGAACGCTTTCGGCCCTAAGCCTTGCATGTCATTTATTTCATCCATTTTCTCGCGCAAGAGTGCAATGCTGCCGATATTATTCTCAATCAAAATCTTTTTAATCCGGCCGGATATTTCCAGCTTATCAATGTCATAGGTTTCCTCGCCGGTCACGCTTAAACTCGTGCCCTCGCTGCCTTTGATGTCAATTTTGTAGCCCGTTAATTTGGCAGCTAAGCGGACATTTTGCCCACCCCGGCCAATAGCCAGCGACAATTGATCTTCGGGCACCGAAACCACGGCCGTCATTTTCTTTTCGTTGATTTCGATATTCAGGTTTTCGGCCGGAGCCAGGGCTGCAGCGATAAACTTTTTGGGATCGTCATCGTATTGGATAATATCGATTTTTTCATTGTTGAGTTCATTAATCACTTCTTGAACCCGAACCCCTTTTTGGCCCACGCACGAACCAACGGGGTCAACCCCGGATTGAGATGAGGTCACCGCGATTTTGGTGCGGATACCGGCTTCCCGGGCGATGGCTTTAATTTCAACGGCATTAGAGTTAACTTCGGGAACCTCCCGGCGGAACAGTTCGATAACCAGTTTCGGCGTCGAGCGAGACACAATGATGGTTTTGCCGCGCATGGTTTCGCGAATATCTTCGATATACACCGCCATGCGTTGGTTGATCTTATAGAACTCGCCCCTGATTTGTTCTTCGGGAGGCATAAAGCCTTGGCCGCGGCCAATATCAAAAATGACATTCTTGCCATCAAAGCGCAAGACCATGGCGGTGATCATGGTGCCCACTTTGCCGGTGTAGTCGGAGATGATGGCGTCCTTTTCCGCTTCGCGCACTTTTTGCAAAATCACTTGCTTGGCGGTTTGGGCGGCAATGCGGCCAAATCCAGGCGGCGTGACTTCGGTGGTTGTGCCCTCGAGGGTTTCAAATATCTTAGTTGCCCCCGTATTGGAGTCAACTTCAACTGTTAAAACGGTTTCTGGCTCCTCGCCTTCTTCAAGCTCGGCCACAGGAAAATCTTTGCGGTAAGCCGCTAAAATTGCTGATTTAATGGTTTCAATCACCACTTCGGGGTCAAGTCCGCGTTCGGAACAGACTTGGTTAAGAGCTGAAGCAAATTCAGTGCGCGCTTGCATGGGCTGAGCCATAGATTCTCCTTACGACTAGTAACAACTAACTGTTTTGGGTAACTAACAAATGAGGCGGGTCACCCCACCTCTCTACTCTTGATGCTATTGTACTGTGATTGGGCCCAGTAAGTCAATCAAACCGCGCTACAGCTCAGGTGCCGGTTGAGGTTTTATGGCGCCTTCTGGCAAAGACGAGCAAGCCAATAAGGACAGGCACCCAGACAAGCGCATAGACCCCGAGCCAGATCAGGAAATTAATGAGCGTTCGGGCGGCTTGAACCAGCGAACGCACTGCTTGCTTGAAAACAAGTTGCGGCCTCCAAGTGTCCTGAGGGGCATAGGGCAAGGAGAGTTCGTCGCTGGCGATGGTAATCGTAATTAACGACAACTCCGAGCTTTTTTCGAGATATTGTTTTCGGCCCACCAAGCCATCAATGCGATCCTGAAGCTGGAGCAATTGCTCTTGCACCTGCATACTGTCCTCGACCGTATCGGCTTGATCAAGAATCGTTTCAAACTTAGCCATAGTGGATTGTAAACTTGCGAGCTTAGCGTCGATATCTTCATATTCGTCCGTCAAATCGGAACTGATGATGGCTTCATGCGTAACGCGAACTCCCAGCGCTTTGATGGCATCCATAGTGGCTTGGAGTTGGCTACTGGGCACGCGCAACGAAACCGTGCCATAAGCACCTTCTTCAGGGCTGGATAATTGAGAACTGATTAAAAATCCTTGCCTCGAACTGATTGCCTGCTCAATTGCCTTCAAACTTTGGGCCACGTCTTTAACTACCATGGAGAGAGATGCTGTGTAAGACTTTAACCTGTGGGTTGAAGTTGACGGGGCAACATCTGGAGCAAGAGGGATGTATGAGTCCGAAACCATTTTTTGACTGCTCTCCAGAGCAGGTGCGCCAGCGAAACCTTCCACGTTTGCCCCTCGATCGTACGAGTTCGAACGCAAGTTGCGGTGCAAGTCCGAGTCGATATTGTTTTTGACGTAATAAAGCCCCACAGCAACAATAAGTAAGGCTATAGTTTTATAATTGGGTATCTTGGAAATAAAGTTCATGCGCTTATTCTTTCATAATTGATTAAATCGTGCAAATTAATTTTCCTTATTCATTACTCTCTCGGAAAAGAAATTCATATCGCGTGTGATAGCAGTTTCCCAATCCGGTTGCATATTGTGGTCGGCAGCGGGATAGGTAAAAAGCTCAACCTGGCTCACGTGCTGGGCAGTTAAGGCTTTGGCTAAATCTTGCGACCATGCCAGCGGCACGGCATCATCGCTGCCACCCTGATGAATTTGGATGGGTGCCGTGATCCATTGGTAATAGCGATCAATCGAGTAATCAAAGACGTCAAACTGAGTTTCAAACGTGGCCAATAATTTTCTAAACCCCTTGCCCTGATCATCGTCTTCGTCGGAATAATAGAGCACCGAGTAGGGAAATGGTTTGGACACCGGCGCCCACAGGGTGGTGGGGATGGGTCGGCCCGTGATTTCGAGAAGTGAGAGAGTTACCTGTCCACCATTGGAATGAGCCCAGATACCTAAGCGATTGGCATCGATGATCACCGTTTGTTCTAAAGATTTGAGGAGATTAAGGAGTGTTACAGGTCGTTGCAAGCGGGCAATAATGGCGTTTTCGTGTTGTGGGCTCGAGCCGGCATAGCCTTGAAAGTCAGGGGCAATGGTTGCGTATCCCGCGCGGGCAAAGGCAGCAGCCGCGTTTTTGGTGCCCACACCGGTTTCGTAGGTTGCCGGGTTGACATAGCCGCGCACCAGCATGATGGTCGGGAAACCGGCTGAAGGAGTAGCCGTGTGAGGCACATTCAGTTGCCCGGTGACTACTTTGGCTTCGTCGGCAAACGAAATCACATAGCTCGTAAAGGCTGAGTTGCTCTCGATCACTGAGTCTAGGTGCAAGGCGCTTGAGTGGGCTTGGTAGTTGCGCAAGCTGGCGAACGAAAACGCTTGCGCATTGCTCGTTGGAGTCGGTGCTCTTGAGTTACTTGATCCTAGGGGGTTAAAGAAGCCTTTTTCCTCTGCATGCTGCCAGACTCGAAACAGGGAAAAACTAATGAGAACTGCCCCCAACGATATAAAAACCACACTGAGGTGCTTGCCTGACATAGGCCTATTGTATCAGGGGAGTGCTAGTGTGTTTCTAACCTCAATTCCCACGTAATACCTTTACAGGACTTACGCACTTTACTCTAGTGTCATTCTGGATCCGCCAGTAGGCGGAGATAGAATCCCGTCGAGATCACGCGTTAGACTGTGTAAGTCCTAACCTTGCCCCTCGACTTTGCTCAAGGCAGGCTTTGCCGAGGAATCCCAGTAAGGTATACATGACCTAGGGATCTCTCGACAGGCTCGAGATGACACAAACACAAAGCGCAAATCTCGTATAGGCGTATTACTCTATTTTTCAGGCATTCAAGAATTCGTCAATGTCGATTTCGTCGTTTAAGAATTTGTCGAGCATGGCACTGTCGATAGATGATCGTGACGGTTTAGTTTGAAGCGGCTTATCTCGGCCGACGGTTACGGTTTCCGGAATTTCTGTAATAAATCTGGAAATCGGATTATAGTTTCTGCTACCAAAATAGAGTCTTGAAGTGGCATACGACAAACTTAAATACTTTTTAGCCCGAGTCATGCCGACATAACACAAGCGCCGCTCTTCTTCGAGTTGATCTTTGTCCATAATCGAGCGGGAGTGGGGGAACATGCCTTCTTCCATGCCCACCAAAAACACGGCATCAAATTCCAAACCTTTGCTGGCGTGCAGCGTCATCAGGGTGATTGCCTCTGGCGCAGGTGAAGAAGCAGGTTGTTTCAAGGTAACCAAGCCTTTACCCTTTGTGTCTTGCTCGACCAGGGCTACGTTTTCCAAAAATTCCCCTAAATCATCAAACGTGCTCGCCACACTGCGCAATTCCTGGACATTTTCGATCCGGGAGGCATCTTCAGGGTTATCTTTATCGAAACTTTTCAAGTAATCAGTCGCTTTCAGCACTTGATCAAACAATTCCAGCGGAGTTATGGTTTGAGCGACACCAGTAGACCACTGGGCAAATCGAGCATAGCGCCGCTTGCCCAATTTGATGACTCTGGCCAAACTGACTTCATCAAAAGGGTTAAGCACTAAGCGCAAAAAACTCAACACATCTTTGACTTCTTTGCGCTCATAAAACTTGGTGCCGCCAACCAGCACATAAGGGATTCCTAAGCGCATCAACACTTCTTCGATCACCCGGGATTGGGCATTGGTGCGGTAGAGGATGGCGACTTCATGAAGCGGAATGGCCCTAGATTTCACCATATCCACTATACGATTCACTTCATCATATTCACTAGTGGCTTCGTAGATATCGAGGGGAGAGCCACCGTCATCTTGAGTCCATAATTTCAAAATAGGATGGAGGGTATTGTGCGAAATCACGCCATACGCGGCCTCGAGAATCATGGCAGTGGAGCGGTAGTTGCGCTCGAGGCGCAAGACGGTTAAATCAGGAAAATCTTCTTTGAGCAAATCTAAATTGCGGTAATCTGCCCCCCGCCAACTGTAGATTGCTTGAGAAGCATCACCCACCACACACAGGTTGCGATGCTTCGCCGTCAACAACTTAGTGAGCTGATACTGAGCTTTATTGGTGTCTTGGTATTCGTCAATTAAGACATGCAAAAATTGGTCTTGGAATTTGGCTCTAAGGGAGTCGTTTTGTTGCAAGAGGTTGACGGACTCAACCAAAAGATCATCAAAATCCAGGGCATGATTGCTCCTCAATTGCTCGTTGTAGGCTTTATAAACAGCGGCAATATCCCGCTGGAAAGGGCCATGAGCAAAAGAAGCGTAGTCCGCCGGGCTAATAAGCTCATTTTTGGCTGAGCTGATGGCGTGAAGGCTCGAGCCGACTTTGAGCGTTTGGGGATCAAGATGCAAGCGCTTATAAAGCTGTTTGAGCAACTGCAGTTGATCTTGAGTGTCATAGATAACAAAATCGTTGCCAATACCCAAGGCTTGACCATAGCGCCGCAGGAGCTTGGCGCAAAACGAATGGAAGGTGCCGGCAAAGGGCAAGCGAAAACCAACTAAGGCATGCAAGCGCTCCTGCATTTCGTGGGCCGCTTTATTGGTGAACGTCATTAAAAGCAAACCTTCCGGAGGAATACGGTGATCGTCGAGGAGGTAAGCGGCTTTATAGGTCAAGGCACGTGTTTTGCCGCTGCCCGCGCCCGCTAAAATAAGTAAGGGGCCCTCAACGTGGGTAACTGCTTTGAGTTGGTCTTCGTTTAATGCTTTGGCGTAGTCCATAGCAATTACTTTTTACCTGTCTATAATGGGAACAACAGGCATCCTAAGCAATTATTTAGGTGAGAACAAGGAGGAGTTTATGCGCTATCTTGTAGGCAACTGGAAATCCAACAAAACGCTTGAAGAATCTCTGAAATGGTTTGACGAAATGCGGGGAGTAAGTATCCCTCATGAAACAGAAATGGTTATTTGTCCCCCATATCCTTATCTTGCGGCATTAGCGAGCGACGAGCGACGAGCGACGAGTCTCAAGCTCGGGGTTCAAGATATTTCTACTTTTCCTTTCGGTGCCTATACCGGCGAGGTCACGGCCGAGATGGTTAAGGATTGGGTGCACTATGCCATTGTCGGACATTCTGAGCGACGAAAATATTTTCATGAAACCCATCAGGAGGTGGCCAATAAAGTGAGTCAATGCTTACTCCATAAGATCACCCCGATCGTCTGTGTCGATGAAGATTACGTTGAACAGCAACTTGCTGCGATAGAGCAAGAACTTTTGCCGAGTATCATTGTGGCCTATGAACCCTTGGCTGCTATTGGCTCTGGCACGCCGGACACACCTGAGCATGCAGTGAGTGTTGCTCAAACCATTAAAGATAAAGCAGGGAGTGATATTCCTGTGTTGTATGGCGGCTCGGTCAAGCCAGAAAATGTTCAAAGTTTCCTAAGTCATCAAGAAATAAGTGGAGCACTCGTTGGCGGCGCGAGCCTTGATCCAAAGAACTGGATCGATTTGATAAACGCCTCACAATAGTGTTCCGCCCTCTTTGACTCGGGCTCTCCTAAGGGAGTTCTGTCTTTTTTTCCCACAGCTCACGCTATGGGCTAATCTATTAGGCTTTTAATCATCAAATTATGATTGTTGTGAGTTAATGTAACCTAAACGGTTGCTAGAGTCGGTTTTTTTAGTCGTTTCCACTTATCCCATAGTTTCTTTAAATCTTGTTTTGTTTTCACTTTTTTAAATGCCAAATACCAGCTGACAAAATGGTATTGCTGGTCAGCCTTCATGCCTCTATGGGTTCGGAGTTTGGCTTTAAGATCAGAGTTGATACCTTCGAGCCTGTTGTTGGTGCTGGGGATCTCTTGATGATTTAAGTATTCAAAAAGATGACCCTGGTCTTTGGTTAAGATTCGATAGGCTCTCCTTACAATACAGATTGTATAAAACAACAGTCGCTTAGTTGTTGTAGAATAAAAAGTGTTACTGAGTTCAGTTAAGACGT
>CAZVUJ010000036.1:0-7148 GCA_964630135.1 uncultured Pseudomonadales bacterium
ACGATCCCGTAAATTCTTGAGGCTTACTGCCTTTCAGAACGCTTATGCTGCCGTTAGCAATTATTTTCCCTTGTATTGCTGTGTTCATACCTCGTCGGACTAATTCCAGTTTTCCGGATATGGTCTTAGCGACAATAAACACCACGCTCGCCAAGCTTATTTGTGAACCTTCATGTAGTGGAGTGTAGCCAAATATTCTTTTTCCCTCGACATACGTACCATTAAACGAGTTATTATCAGCAATGCCCATCACATTTCCTATCTCATCTCTGTAAACCTGAGCATGTTCTCGGGAAATTGAGGGGTCGTTTAAGTTTCCATGGTCAATTGATCTACCGATTATTTCAATCGTTGTGATTGGAACGCTAGCCGGTTGGACGGATAATATAAATTTTATTCTGGCAATAGCCGCGACTATTTTTTGCCTGATTGTTTTTGATGGCGGTTCTTGAGGTGGTTGTGTCGCATCTTCTGCTTCCAGAGCCACTTGACTGCGCCCAGCCAGTAGGCCGCGCACGCTGTCGCGTGCTTGTTGCACGTCTTGACTGATAATCTGTCTCACCGAAACTTGAGCAGCCCGAGCTCTTTTGTTTGCTCTAATCAAATAGATTCCCAAATCAAGAGGTAGCAACCACCACCGATGTGGTCCCAATTGGTATTCATACGGAAGGTTGGCGACAAAGGGCGATAACAAAATCAGAGCTCTCACTATAAGACCTGCCTGTAACCACCGGCCGTTGGTCGTTGTGGGCACAATAATTGTTTGGGCAAGTCGGGCACTATTTCTGATAGTTGCTCTGGTTGCCTGACGAGCGCGATGAGCAAGCGAAGGCTTCTCTGCAGCTGCTCCAGTCTGAGCGTCAGTTGCTGGGGCTCCATCTGTTGCTGGAGCAGTCCCTGTTGACTCATCCGCAGTTGTGGCATCACCACTAGCCGGGGTGCTACTGTCTCCCGCTGATTCGGCACTCGGTGTGACACCCGCTCTCCTTGCTCGCCAATAGGTGAAAAGTTGAATTCCGCTGACGGCAGAGGTGATAACCGGTGTCCATTTTTCGAGATGGTAGAGGTAATACGGCAAATTCAAGGCAGTGAAGGCTGCTGCCTGCAAGGTTCTGATGGCCACAAAGGTTCGCAAGCCAACCCGCTGTGGTGACACGGCAATGCCATATTTCCATAGATTTCTCGCAATTGGCTTAACAACACGGCTGGTTAGTGGCCGGGCGGCAAACCGAATGCCCCGCAGGGTGAACTTTGCTATTTCAATTTGTGGGAAGAAAAGTTTAATCAAACTAGCAAAACTCAAGCCGTCTGATTTGGCTGCGGTTTCAGCAGTGACTGGAGCAGTTCTTGATGGCAAGCCATGGGCAATAAAATCGTTGAGCATACCCACCGCCGTGGCCCCATTCAGCATGAACATGAGCAGTGCGCTGACAATGCTGCCATCTTTTGCCCCCACCAACACCGAAACCCCAACGGCAATAAGATTAGGCCAAATAAACTCGCGCGTGCGCACAAATGGTTTAGCTTGCGCCCACCAAGTGCTGACTCTATCAGACAAAGTAACCTGGGGAATGGAACTATTAATACGCCTAATTTCCGCCTCTGCAAGAGGCCGTAATTCAAACGCAATCCCTACAATGTCCGTTATTGAAAAAGCTGTTCCTAGTTCCTCTGTAACAACATCAACAAGTGCGTCAGTTAACCTCTCTAGTGATTCATCAGTGGAATCATGCTGCACCCTTCCACGGCGATCAGCAGGCAACGATCTGATTGCTGCTGCAATAAATGATTCCACATCCTTTCCGGGTAAGAATTGATCAAATTTTGGATGTTGAGCAGCAGTGGAATCACCCGCTTCGGGTAAAGCATCGGCGGCACTATCAGGTGCTGGAGCCACTTCACCTGATGCCCCGGTATCGGTGACAGCACCCGCCCCTTCTTCAGCTGCCGGAGGCACAGCTGGGCCACCAACCGCCGGATCAACTGGTGCTGGCTCCCCGGCACGTAATGCCGAAACCCTTTGATTATTATTGCTCAGGGTGGTGATTATCTGTTGAGCCTCAGCTTCTGGGAGCTCAAGCGATCCCACAAGAGCACGTAAGCCAGGTTCATTGAGCTCACCAAGCTGGGAGTTTATATAATGTACATATAGTCCATTCTTCGCCACACCATTTTCTAATTGCCTAAGCTCATCGCGAACGGTCCTGTTGTCAGTACCAGCCAAAACGCTCCAATTAATTGAAGCTAATGCAGTCAAGCCAGTTTCTTCTGTTGTGGCAGCGTCCTGATTTGCGCTACTTATCAAGCCGGCAAGTATCGTTGCCAAGGGATGGGAAACACCATCATCAGCTGGTTGAAGCTGTGCTGCGATACTAGTAAGCAGTGCTCTATTTCGGGCAATAACCGCTGGAGGAATGGAATCGTATTGCACTTGAGTGACTGTTTCACCCCGCAGCTGTCGCTCGATTACATCGTATAATTGCCGCTGGGCATGCGCTTGGGTGCCGGGGATAAAGCTTTGGACGTAGGTGGTCCGGTTGCGCTCTAGCTCTCCGGCGTAACCCCGAAACGTGGCCAGTGAGCCTGATCGCACCGCTGCCTGGACTGCCTGATTGAAACTGGCTTGATCGGCGAAGTTACTCCAACGACTACCAACTTGACCAACTGCTTCAGCTACTGCCTCTTGAGCTTCGTCTACCACCTCGCCAACAGCCCGGACCGCTGCTTCTGCTCCGGTCACGCTTCCTCCATCTAACATATTTGAAGCCAGATAGGTCGCCTCACCCGCAGAACCTCGACTAACCTGATCGGCAATGCGGTTGTGCTGCAAATACGCCAGAGCTTTATCCCGAACCGATGGGGAATGCACATCCAGCAACTCAAGATTGCCGGCATATAGTCCTCGTGCATCATCGGGGGTTATGCCAAAGCTATCCAGCCCATTTACTCGAATAAAATCATCCAGATTGTCTGGTAAGCTAACCAAATCGTCCAACGCAGTGGCTAATCGCTGCAGCCCTATGGCTCTGTGAATATCTGCTAGTTCCAGTGCCGCGTTATCCAGCCCAAAAATTTGTCTCAGTGAGTCAACTTGTTTTGAAGAAGTGCCTAATGATTGGGCTTCGGCCAAAATGCTTTCCATCCGCGCTACATGACTGTTGTATTCAGCCAAATACGCTTGGGCCGAAACCTGTTTTCGGGGTGTCGTGGCATAGGCAATCGTTGATTGACTGATTTCTCCGTCCAGATCATCCAAACGAGTTGCCAGTTGCTCATTCCTTCCTGCATTATTTCTTAATTGCCGGACTAGGCTTTGTTGATCCTGCTGAAATTCGCGCAAAGCACGCTCGTAATTAAGGCTTTCTTCTATGCCTAGCTGATTTCTTTGAACAATAGCCAACATTTCTTGTGAGGCTGCCTCTGGATCTGCTTCGATGAGATCAGACAATCGAGCTAGTTCCTGAGGGTCATCAACCTGAGCGTAGAGGCTGTAGGGGGGCACATCCACATCCCGCAAACGGCCAGCAGCTTGCCGGGTAATGTCTTCAACCGAACCTTTGGCATTGCCTAGAATAAGGATTTCATCAATATCTAGTGCTCGGGCAGTTGCAGGTTTAAAATTTAAACCACGGGTAATGTTTTGCGAGTAGGCCAGCACCGGGGTTCCCTGAACTTTATGCAGTTGAGCTGCAGCATACAGCTCCTCAGGGCTAGCAAACTTACCTAAATCTTCTTCAACAAAACTACCTCCCTGTTTGGTAACTTTTCGCAATATGTTACCTTCATCCGCATTCATCATGGCCACCACAAAGCTGTCACCATCATTCATGCTTTCCAGCAAACTACCGCGCACTGTTGCATAGGAGTTATCCAGACTCTGATCAAGCACATTCGAGTCAACTACGAAGGCAATCTGGTTTTGATTCCATTTAGCGCGGATGTCTGGTGCTAGTTTTCTAGCCAAATCCGGGACACCATTACCCACTCTAACCCTACGAGGTGCATGCAGCTTAACGGCATCGGCTGTTTTAGCTAAGCCTAGTTTGGCCGAGGGAATGCCATCGGTGGCATCCATAGCAACAAACATATCAAAACGGTTCATGAGGCTATCCAGCGAAGTCCTGACCGATTTAGGCGAAACCTGCAAATCACCTACCGCAATAATAGGTATTCCATCAGGAAGTTGGTTGGCCTCACGCAGAATCCTGACACCTTCATCCTGCTGGGCCATGCGTTTGAAAATGTTGGGTGGTTGCAAACCGGTAATCCGTTTGTCAACAGCTGACTGGATAATGCCATCAACATCAAGTTGGATATCATTACCGGCTACTTTTATCATTTCATCAAAACGGGCATAGACAGCGTCGTTATATCCATTAGCTAGGGCCTTGAACCGTAGCGCTGCTTCATAGTCACTGCCTTCACCCAACTCTTGAGCGATGGTAAAATCAGCTTTATTGCGCAAGCCATCAAACTGAGAGATAAACTCATTGGTATCAGACACTTCACGCAAGCTGCGAATCTGCGTCACAATACCGCTCTGCTCGTAGCCTTCGTCAATAAGCCTTCTTTCGACATTGTCCAGTGTCTCTTCAATAACTGCCCGAGCATCAGTCTCGTTTAATGCTTCTCGCTGAAGAGAGGCAGGATTTTTTTCTAGGGCTATATCGCCACTACGCGCCCGCTGGACCACGGAAAAGCCATCCGTTTGCTGGAACACCTCAATGGCCTCGTCACCACTTTGCAAACCTACCAAAACTTCTTTCGATTCAGCAAAGGTCAATTGTCGAACAGCCTGAGGATCACCAATCGACATACTCCATTCGCCCACAATGGTACCAACTTCATCAGCTGAGCCAATTTTAAAGCGGCTATCAAAAACAGTTTGCCAGGCCCTAGCAATCTCTTGCCCTGGACCGCCACGGCTCAATCCCCGCTGCAGCTGAATCACCGCATTGTTAGCCTGAGCTACTTCACCGACATCCGAGATAATGAGCATGTTGCTCTGGTTGGGGCTAACGCCTCGATTAAAGAGGCGCTGCACTAAACCATCAGCTTGTGTGTTGCTGGCTGCTCGAGCTGCAATCTCGCCTGGATCAACTGCTTGATAGATAAATTTGCCACTACTATCTATGTTCATCACTCGATAAAACCCTGCTGAACCAATATCATCAGCCAACCCGCTAACGCTACCATTAACACTCAACAAGTCTCCTGCCTTTAGTTTGCGGTAAATAAAGACTGGTCCGCTATAAAATTGTTGCAGGTCATAGCCATTTTTAATAACTTGATCAAGCAAATTTTCTGGCACCATCTGCACCGAAATGCCACCTTGCAGCATAGCTAACTTTGAAATAAGTGGATTTACGACTGTGCTCTTGCCCCCACCCGTGCCTAAGGTAAGCAGTACCCTCCCCGGTTGCTCTCGCAAAATAAAGTCTTCTCCGGCAATCTTTGTCGCCTTCATAAAGCCATCCACTTGATTAAACCGCAATGCCGGGTAACCAGCTTTATTCGCTAAATCTTCAAAAAGCGCTTTGTTAAGCACGTTCAACATGGTGACATCTTCCGGGATAGCTTGAGTAGGATTAACAAAGGTGAGTTGTGGACCGCCGTTGACATTAACTATCTTAAATTGAGGTTCAGGATTAATGAGCATGTGCAGTGCTCGATCAGCATCCTGTTTGGCGGCTAACACCGGATCTCGCCGGCCCCACCGAAATAGCTGAGCCTGTAGTCCCTCTATACGTTGACCTGAGGGAGTCCTCAAAGGATCGTCAAAAATTTGGTCTAAACTGTAATCATCGCCTATTCTTGTGACTGCAAAAGTTCTCCTGGAATCATCAGCGCCAATTCCACGGATGACTGTTCCTTCTCCTAGACCCAAGTCTCTAACCTTTTGGAGTGCTTCTTGAGGAGTATCAACCGTTCCTTCAAACCGAACCTGTTTGCCTCCAATGGTAACTACGATTGAATCTGTCACCTCTTCACTACCTAGATCGAACGC
Source organism: uncultured Pseudomonadales bacterium (assembly GCA_964630135.1). GTDB lineage: Bacteria > Patescibacteriota > Microgenomatia > UBA1400 > RBG-16-45-19 > CAYYKL01. The sequence continues at coordinate 6,008 of CAZVUJ010000036.1, forward strand.
ACTATATGTTGGAGCTTCAAACGTTACCGATACTTGAACATCACCTGACACTAACGAGTAGTTTCCCGAAGATGCGTTTGCTCCTATCAGCTCACGATGAACTTGTTGAGATAGCTCAGATGTGGAGCCTGCATTAGGAGTAAACGATCTGATTTCTTGACCGCTTTCATCTAGTATTCTCAGTTGCTCTGCTACTGTCGCGTTTTCAGGAATATTACCCGCTAGGTCAACTCTTCCTGAGCTAATCATTACTTCGTTAACCAGATCATCGGTTTGCTCGGGGGCTTGAGCAAGCAATCGCAAGCCTCCATCCACATCCACAAATCCATCTCCCCCTACTCTCCGAAAAAATTCGGCAACCAAACTCAATTGATGCACCTGGCCATCAGCTCCCAACACTATTGATCTGGAACTCCTGGCAACATCTATCACTTCTCCGGGCCGGACTCCGGCATCGAAAAGCGCTTGCCCAACTGTTGCGGAACCATTAATTCTCTCTCCTCTTGGCAGCTCAATGCTAATTCGACCACCTTCAGATTGCCGAAGGTTCAACTCAATCCCATCTGTTGTTGAGATAGTTCGCATAACTTCAGGTGGGCTGCGCGGCCCCACTGCTGCCGTATCTGAGCCATCGATAGCAGGCGCGCTTCCTGCATCCACTCTTGCGCCCTCAGCTGGAGCCTCAACCACACTTCCCGCAGGAGGAGTATCAGCAAGGATGTCAGGAGACGAATTGGCATTTTTGCCGGTTATCCGGTTCCACACTCGCTGAAAAATATCTGGCCTATCAACACGTTTACTTGCTTCAGCCGCCGCCACATCAATCTGTTTAAATGCCTCATCAACATTTTGACCGGAGGTCGCCAGTTTTCGGGCTTGTTTGACTGCCTCATCAAAACTAACTCCACCTCCCACGTCGATCTGACCCACGCGGTTATTCAATCCTCCACCTCTACCCTTGAGATCATCCCAGGCGGTATTCCCTGCTCCGGTTAAGACACTATCAGCAAACTTTTGAGCTGCTTGTTGCGACTGGGCATCAGCAATCACTGAATACTTTTTTGGCACAACCATACCTAAAGTGTTGTCTGATAACACAACTTTATTAACCACTCCGTCAACCACCTCCACGTTAGCTTTC
>CAZVUJ010000037.1:0-7123 GCA_964630135.1 uncultured Pseudomonadales bacterium
TGTTCGCAAGGTCCTTTGTGGCCCATAAACAACCCAGTTGAAACTAGTGAGGGTGAGTTTGGTTGTAAACAATAGTTTTCTCCAAATAATGGATCTGCTGAGATATTCCCTAATATTCCTGTCAAATCGGGCATACCTTTATATCTTTGCTGAGTTGTGTAGATATTATTATGACGAATATTTAAGGCATCTTCATTACTTTCTTCAACCAATATGCCACCTTGCACACTGGAAATAATGTTCTGAGAAATAGTTATGGGAGAGTTGACCTGGGCACCTTTTATTTTAATAGGAAAGTCGTAGAAAGACTCCTTATCATGAACAATGGTATTGTTAGAAATGTAACTTGAGCTTGTTTGGTAAAGTGAAATCGACTCGCCATCCGAGGAATTATTTATGAATACGTTGTAACCGATTTGAAGTGGGCTAAAGGAGCTAACGATACCTCTTGCATTATTAATGAATTTACTATTGTGGATACTTGCAGATTGAACGAATTCAAGGGTCACTGCTCCGACTCCACCCTCAATACTACTATTAATCATTCTAAATGCATTACTTCTTCTAACTTCAATAACATTTGAACCAGAATAATCGATGTTTATTTGTTGCATGTGTAAGGTGGCTGCGTCATTAGCATGGATTAGTCCGTTAATCGTACTGCCAGAAAAATTCAGTGACCAAAGAGCAACTGAACTATTTTCAACAAGAAATAATCCTTTTGAGCCATTGACGATAATATTGACCAGATTTTCATCCTTTGGTCCTGTCTCACCCTTAAGAGTGAAATCTCCAATATCGCGTAGTAACACAGCAAACGATGGAGAACGATCATCAATAAATTCTTGGGTATTTAGCTCATAGGTGCCTGCGTGAACAATAATTTCCCTAGGCTTATCGGCCTGGGTTGCTACACGCAACAAGGCAACACCTAAGTCGGTACATACATCGGGATGACCTGGTGAGTACACGTGCAACACCTCTACATTTTCAAAGCAGGGAGCGGGAATCATTTGAGGAGTGGGTATCGGTGTTGAAGTGGGGAAAGATTCAGATGGAGATTGAGCTATAGCGTGATTTCTAAATAAGACATTCGAGGTAAAGCTTACGAGTAGGATGATTATCAATGAACATACTATCAATCGACCAATTACCTTAGACATAAAAACCACTTCCTTAAATCAAGATAAACGTGCTAGTTCAACTGTACACAGGAAACAGTACGCGAGTCAATATAGTGCTATAAACTGCCGCAAGATGGAGTTATTTCTTGAGCGGCACGACCGAGCCAGACCCCTCAAGGTTGAGCACATTCACCAAATCAGACGAGGTGGGGATGACAAACTTGGTGGTACTACCGCCCAAAACTTTTTCGGATACTTCCAGGCGCTTCAAAGCTTCAGCTCTATCAGTGAAGTATTTTTGCGCGGCAGTGGCGGTGATCTCCGTCGATTTTGCCTCGGCATCGGCTTTGAGTAATTGGGCCTGTGCCAAACCATCAGCTCGCAAAATTTCGGCTTCGCGCACGCCTTGAGCTTCCAAGATGATAGCCCGTTTCTCGCGCTCGGCCTTCATTTGCTTGCTCATGGCATCGGTGATGTCGGCGGGTGGGTCGATTTTTTGCAACTCGACTTTCATGACCTTGACTCCCCAGGCATTGGTGGCTTCGTCCAGGACTTCGCGCAAGGAAGCGTTGATGCTGTCACGGGCAGTTAAGGTTTCATCCAATTGTTTGTCGCCGATCAAGTTGCGCAAATTGGTTTGCGCCAAGGTGGTCGCAGCAAAGTTGAAGTTTTGAATTTCAAATTCGGCTTTGACAGGATCAACCACTTTGTAGTAAATGACCGCATCAACGGTCACGCCGACATTATCTTTGGTAATCACTTGCTGAGGCATGACATTGATGACTTGCTCACGCATGTCCACTCGAATCAGGGAGTCGAGAAAAGGCAAGAGGAAAGCAACACCCGCATCGGCCGTGGTGTGATATTTGCCTAAGCGAATCACCAAGCCTTTTTCGTATTGTTTGATGATACGAATCGAGGAAGCCAGGGCAAACAGGGAAATAACAAACACCAGGCTTAAGACGACGAATGAAAAGGGATCCATAAAGCGCTCCTTTATGTATGACTTAATTTTTTAACCACCAAACTCACGCCTTCGACAGCCATAACTTCAACTTTTTCTTTTTCGTAGATCACTTCTTGGCTAACAGCCCGCCAATCCTCGTCGCTTAAGCGCACCAACCCGGGGGTGTCTGGGGTGATGGAGCGAACCACGGTGCCCGTGGCCCCAATGAGTTTGTCGATGTTCGTTTTGTGGGTGAGCACGGTGATTTTTCGCTTTATCTGGTTGCGACCAACAAGCATATAGGCAATGCTTAAGGTGCTGGCAAGCACCAGCGTGAGGGTGTTGGAATCACTAGCAACGCCAGCAAATCCGGAAATAACCAGAATTGAGCCAATCAGCACCAGATCAAAACCTGTTTGGATACCGATGAAGAGCTCAAGCAACACAAAAAGAAGCCCGATGATGATGAAAAACTGGGGAAGGGTGATGCTGAAATCCATAGCGCACCTTGCATTATACGCCCGAGTTGGGGGTAGTGGCTAGGTCACGAGTCGCGCGTTGGCACTGCTTGACTTTCGGAATCAGACACCGAGCTACTTGAAGAAAGAATCAAAAAAACTGTTGACGCCATTAAACCACGACTGAAATCCAAAGACACTCAGGCGGTTTTTGCGCAGGGCAGTTCTGGGGTTTTTGACACAGGTAGTACTGTTCCAGCAAGCATGGGGACCACAGTCGCAACTGGGGGTGGCGTCTCCCGCGGGGCAAGCAACGAGTTGATCGGTGAGGATATCACAACTATCCCCGCAACCTTTCAAAGGAGTCAAGGTGCCGCCTTCGAGCGCGCAGTAATCTAAAACTTCTTCATCGTCGACTTCGGTGGTGCTTTCCGGAATAGTTTGGGAGTAGCATGAGCACGTTTCCAGATCAAGCAGTTCGTTTGCATCGCAGTGTAGGTTACAGGAGTCGGGACCAGTCGGCTGGACATGCTCACAGTCACTGGGGCATGTACCTGGTGCTTCTTTGCATTGAGGTGGATAGGCAGCAGTGCATTCTCGGCTGTTGTTTTCTCCGGGCTCGCAAGAGTTGTTGCCGCAGACGGCTTCGGAAGATCTTCTTTTCAGGGCCATTGCTGTGCCCGTGATGACGATTTCAGCTTGATTGGGTGGATTGCTTAAGCACGCCTCATATTTCGGATCAAAATTCCAACCGCAGGTGCCGCTGGCTTGCAGTTCACAGGTGGCATACGTTTTTCTACAAATCATGGCTGCCGCGTCGTATTCTCGCAGGACGCATGCTGACTCAATCTGTGGATCATTGATCCCCAAACAAAGTTCTCCGTTGCAACCACCAATGCGGCAATCAGCTGATACCAGTGGTGGCACTTTTTTTTCCATGATAGGGGAAATTTGCACGCGTGGGAGCAATGTCTTTTGTCGTAAGAAGGTTTTGGTGATGTAGGTGTTATCGGATGCTCGACTGGCGAGATGAGTTTCGATAAAGCTTGCTCCAATGCTTGCTGGCATTGCCACTGCCAATAAAAGCAGTCCCACAAGGGAGCATTTTTGCTTTAATCCGAGCTTTTTCCAGGTTTTTATTGTTTGTCTGATCATACGCATGACTTTTTAGTGGGATAGCTTATGTTGATACAATCAGCCTAGAACACCGTATGTGCTGAGTCAATAGGCTCGAGTGAGTGGATTAAGGAAAAGAATAAGCTGAGGTTACACTTTGGCGATTTGCAAGAAATCGAGTTCCACCGGGGTTTCACGACCAAAGATGGAAACCAACACATTGACCTTGCCTTTGGCGTCATCGATTGAATCAACCGTGCCCAAGAAGTCGGCGAAGGGCCCTTCAATAATTTTAACTGCTTCGCCCACGGAAAAGTTGGCTTTGTATTTGGGAGCGCCCTGACTCATGTATTTCTGGATGGAGGCAACTTCTTGGTTAGGCAAAGCGGTGGGTTTAGTGCCCACACCCACAAAGCCCGTCACACCTTGGGTGGTGCGCACAGCCAGCCAGGCATCATCAGCCATCACCATCTTAACCAGCATATAGCCGGGGAAAATTTTCTCTTTGATGGCTTGCTTTTTGCCGCGCTTGATTTGAATTTTGTTTTGGGTGGGGATCAAAATTTCTAAGATTTTGTGCTCCAGATTCATAGTTTTGACCCGAGCCATCAGTTGGAGGGCAACCCGGTTCTCATGACCTGAATAGGTGTGGACTACATACCACCTGGCGTCTTTGACCTCGAGGTCATTGATAAGGTAGTGATTTTCGGGGCCTTTAATCTCTTGAATTTCTTCAAGAATGTCTTGGGTTCTAGCCATATAACATGTTCCTTTACGCTTAAATAATCTGAGCCAGTAGTGCGGTTAGCATCCAGTCGAGTCCACCTAAATAGGCACCCACCAGAACGCTCACCACCACAACCACAGTGGTTAATTTGATTGTTTCTTCTCGAGTAGGCCAAGTGGTGAGTTGGAGTTCCTGTTTGACTTGGGCGAGTAAGCTAAATGGCGGTTTGGATAAGAGGTTCATGAATCCTATAGAGAATGGTAAACAAGCAAAGGCATATTGTAACAAATAGTTGGGATAAGCGGAATACCCGCCTGAAATAGGCGCGAAAAAGATTCTGTTATCGTGTAAGATAAGCAAAACGATGCTCGCCCAATGATATTTTAAGGAGGCTTCCTATGGCACAGCACAAAAAAGTTCGCAAAGCAGTTATTCCGGCCGCTGGGTTTGGCACCCGTTTCTTGCCGCAGACCAAAGCCATGCCCAAGGAAATGCTGCCTGTCGTGGACAAGCCAGTCATTCAATATGTCGTTGAAGAACTGGTGGAAGCGGGAATTTCGGACATTATCATAGTCACCGGCTATCACAAGCGCAGCATCGAAGACCATTTCGATATGCCCTCGAGAGAACTGATTGACAACCTGGAAATGGGGGGCGAGAAGAAACGCCATTTGCTTGAGCAAGCGTATGGCATTGCCGATATGGCGAATTTTGTCTATGTCCGGCAAAAAGGCCCGTATGGTAACGGCACGCCCTTACTTAATGTTAAAAGTTTGATTGGTAATGAACCATTTATCTACACTTGGAGTGATGATTTCATTTCGGCTGAGCCTTCCCGCTTTAAGCAACTTTTAGAAACCTACGAGCAGTATGGTTGCAGTGTGTTGGCCTCGTTGCGCGCCAAAACCGATGATGATTACAATCGCTATGGCTTTGCGGGGGGAGATGAAATTGAATCAGGAGTTTTGGATGTCAAATCCCTGATTGAAAAACCGGGCAAAGATGCGGCTCCCAGCGACTACGCGACGGTGTCGGGCTTTTTATTCACGCCGGACATTTTTAACTATCTGGATAAAGTCTTGGAGAATCTGCCTGAAGGTGAAGAATTTTATTACAATGACGCCCTCAAACTGATGTTGCACGACAACTTGCGCATCTTGGTGCGCGAGATCAAGGGGGGCAAGTTCCATGATACCGGCAACAAGCTGGAATACTTAAAAACCGTGGTCGAATTTGCTCTCAAACACCCCGATATCAGTGGTGAATTCCGCGAATTTCTGCGCTCCATCAATGTCTAATTATAGTGACTCGTGCATTTCGTGTGCCTCCTGATTGCTACTTGAAGTAAGCTTATTTTTGTTGGTAAGCTGGTAAGGTAGTGCTTGTAGTTATATATGAAGGAGATGTATGAGCAGTGTTTCCATGAGTTATTCACAGGTCTTGCGGTTCGGATGGGAGAAACTTAAAGCTCATTGGAAATTATTAGCAGCTTACCTACTTGTAATGATTCTTTTCAATGCAGTCACCGGATATGTTTCCTCTGGATTGGAAAATGTTTCATCCGTGCTTGTGCTTGTTTTTAATATTCTCATTACCATCGTTGGCTTGTTTATCGGTATTGCCCAAGTCAAATTAATGCTGCGTATTATTGATGGTAAGGCTACTGCTGACCTCAAAGCGGAGTTCATGGTGTTTAAGGAATTTATGATTGCGGGTGTCAAGCAGGTGGTGCCGTATCTAGTGGGGAGCATTACCTATTCGCTCTTGATTTTTGTGGGGCTTATCTTGCTTATTGTTCCCGGAATCGTCTGGGCAGTTAAGTATCAATTTGTTACCTACCTCATTGTCGACAAAGGCATGAGTGTTAAAGAAGCGTTTCGCGCAAGTGCAGACATGACGCAAGGCAAAAAAATGTGGATGTTGGGATATAGCTTTGTTTCATTGGGGGTAGTTCTTTTGGGTTTGCTGGCTTTGATTATCGGTGTCGTGCCTGCAGCAGGCACAGTGATGCTCGGGTCGATGTATATCTACCGGCAATTGTCAACTTCAGCGGAACTGCCAGCTCCAGCCAAAATGGGCCAGCTTGCTTAACCATTGTCTTTAGCACATAACTTGAAAGAGCTCGCCTTGTGTTTGCAAGGTGGGCTCTTTTTTCGCGAGCTTTGAGTCAGGTCTTTGTCATCTCGACCAAGCATGGCTCCTGGAGAGATCTCTTCGTCAGACCTGGCTCAATTGAGTAGCAAAGCGATTTTTCGACAAAGCATACGCTTGAAGCGATGTTGAAAGGATCGAGATGATATACAGGTAAAGTGCAAGACTCGTGGCTGTGTTTGAAGGCGTGCAATGAGGGATCCTACTTGAGGAAGAAAAAGGTTACTTAACCTGTTTGTGGATTGACCTCATCAACCCTGATGCTACAATGACCATGCCCTGCAAGTGGCTTGAGATGGAGGATTTTTTCCTCGACAATTTAACTTTCTTGCGGGAGGACGGGCGTTTGTGCACCTCGCGGGGTGTACGACAGTCCACCCACCTGGTATTCAGGGGGAAAGTGCCTCTTACTTCATGCGCTTGCGGGGTTTTTCGCTTCCAACTTCACTAAAAAAATTTCAAAGCAAGTTCTCGTTTTCACCGAGTCTAACTCGGTTTCACTCGAACAGTATGGTTGTGGCGAATGTGTAGAGAAAATCAAAGATAGTCCAGGAGTTACGCAGTGTCATTCCCGCTTTAAGCGGGAATCCAGGCTTTAAAG
>CAZVUJ010000038.1:0-7060 GCA_964630135.1 uncultured Pseudomonadales bacterium
AAGCGCATCCTATTGATATTCTAGAATCATTGGTGGAGCGTAAACGCCAAGAAGCTGACCAGCTTGAAGAAGAATTTAAACAATTAAAGCAGCAACTCATTATGCCTGTAGTCCCCGCAACAAGCACTCAAATCCGCTATTACCACGGTGTACAAGGTATTCAGCAAATGATGTTTAACAATCTGCAGGCTGACAACTCTATGTTCGGGTATTCTGTTTTTGGGCGGCAAGAGGTTGTAGGGACAAAGTTTATGAGGCAGTGGAATGAAGGGCTCATTAAGAAGGGAATACAAGATAGAGTTCTGGTAAATCCGACAGAATTGGTTTTGAAATATGTTAGGACTAAGGATGATCGTTCTGGGTTAAATAAGCAAAGAAAGCTGTATCAATCGATACGGTTTTTGAAAGAAGACATTTTTTACATTACTGGAGATATTTCAATTTACAACGATATTATGGCTGTGCAGTATTGGCAACAAGGCGAATTAGTGGGTTTAGAAATCGAAAATCCGGAATTTATCAAAACCCAAAAGTCGATCTTCGAAATCCTGTGGCAACAAGCCAAGCCGATTCAAGAGTTACTTTGAGTTTTCATTTCATAGCAGCTCGTTTTTGAGTTAACTTAATTGCTAAAGGTAGAACAGTAACAAGGCTTAATAAACCAAGTAAGGTATACATCGTCTTAGCGCCGCCAAAGTTTTCCATGATTGGACCTGAAATTATAGTAATTGCAATATAAATGACCCCGATAAGCATGCTTAAGGTTGAAATGGCCGTTGCACGATATTTGGAATCATAGGCTTCATTGGTGTATTTTGAAAGAAGAATCCAGCGGGCAGTGCTGGAAAACATGACTCCAGCAACAAGCGGTATGCCAGCAAAGCCGTTTGCAAACATGCCCGGCAAAAATGCCGGAAGCATTACCAATGGGAACAACCAGACACTCCTTTGTTTGGTAAAGAAATGACTATTTTTAAAAACACTGGCGATCAACAAGACATTAATGAGGCGCAATCCGCCTTCGATAATACCTCTAGCTTGGTCACTAAACCCTATTTCAATCAAAAATACACCTTTGAAGTAGAGTTGTGTTGACCAAGTAATCGCCCCAACCCAGATATAAAACCAAGAAATACTTTTAGTGTGCTCATCCTTGATTAATTCTTTAATGCCATCTTTCATTTGATTGAGGTAGTTTTTAAGGGTGAACGTGGCGGAATCAATTTTTGGTTCGATATACAAAAATGCCAACAGAGTTGCTATAAACAACGATAAACCATACAAAATATAAGGAATGCTTCGATTGAGGGCAAAGAGGTAGCCACCCATTATAGTTGAGCTGGCTAAGCCAATTTGATACCAAAAGGAGTGGGTAGCCTGCACCTTGGGAAACCGATCTTCCTGCCCATCTTGTTTCTGAGAATCGTATACCAAAGCCTCGACTGACCCTGAAAGAAAGGAGTCAGAAATCCCCACTAGTGTCGCCAACCAAAAAAAGTGTATGAAATTTGATGCCAGTGGGAAGAACAAAAAACTAATACTCCCAATCAAAAAACCAATGATAATCGTGACCCTTTTGCCCAATAGATCTGCCATGGCTCCGCTAGGTAATTCGCCAATAACTTGAATGAGATATTGATAGGCAACCAAAAAAGAAATTTGGCTAACGGTTATTTTTTGCTCATAAAAAACAATCCAAATGGGAATGGTAAAAATAAGTGAATGCAAAAATTGCGAAACGTAATAAATTCGGTTGTTGCGAGGTGAAATAAGCTTCATATAATTAAAGTGAAAATTTGTCTTTCGCCAGAATCCAGGCTGAAATACTCACTGCAGAAAGCATCTTGCCTTTATAAATGAGGGAATCTAATTCGGCAGGAGTATATTCCACCACCTCTATTGCTTCATTTTCATCCAAGTGTTGTTCATCTTCTAATTCAATATTGCTAGCTAAATAGCAATAAACTCGCTCAGAAGCTTTAGTCACAAATCCAGCCACGGTTGCAAAATAGGTGAGATTTTTTACCTTGATTCCAGTTTCCTCTGCCAGTTCGGCTATAGCAGTTTCCAACATATTTTGGTGGTGCAGCTCTTTGCGGCCAGCAGGAAACTCCAGCGTTATTTCGTCGACCCCCGGCTTGAATTGTTTTACCAAAACCACTTTCCCCTCTTTGGTGAGTGGGACAATCAACGCCACATCAGCCAGTGGAGTCACATAAAAATCGTCAACAATTTTCCCATTTGGCAACTCATAAGCACGTTTTTCCAACGGGAACCAGGGACTGGGCGAGATGTCTTGTCTGGAGATTAGGTGCCATTTTTGTATCAAGCCCATGCTCTTTATTATACGCGTTGTGAATTGCAAATAATTTTTCAACATTATCTAACATGTTTTAATATCTTCTAACATTTTCTAATATCTGCTACAACTAGGGCATGGATTTTCCGTATGTTTGCCAGCCGACGCCACCTATTCAACAACTCCTAATTGAAATAAAGGCCATGCAACAAGCTGCCCTGCTCTTGCCCATGCCTTCGAATCTGGTCATAGCCAATTTGCGCACCGAATCACAACTCAAGAGTGCGGTATACTCGGCCCGGATTGAAGGCAATCCGCTGGAGATAGCTCTCGTGCAATCAATTGCAGGGAGTGAACACCCAGTCAACCACCATAAACAGGAGATATTGAATCTTAACCAAGCTTTGCAATGGATCTATGCTCAGCCAGAAAAAATAGACATCTCCCTGAATCTTATCAAAAAATTACATGAGCTCTGCCTTAATACTCTTGGCCCTGATTCCGGAGCCTTGCGCGCTGAACCATCAGCTGTTTTTAACGAAGCGGGAGTGGCGATTTATCTGGCTCCGTCTCCAGATCAGATTCGGTCAAAATTAGCTGCACTGTTTGATTATTTGAACTCAAGTACTGATGATGCGTTAATCCGATCTGCGATGAGTCACTTTGCCTTTGAAAAGATTCATCCGTTTTTGGATGGAAACGGTCGGGTGGGTCGACTCCTGATAACTGTTGTCCTTAGAAATGACGGGTATGATCTTCATGGTTTGCTGGATCTTAACCACTACCTAGAAAAATACCGGCAAGATTATTATGATTTGCTGCTTTACAACACGTCGAACATAACTGAGTTTGTCTGCTTTATCTTAGAGGGAATCAGGCAACAAGCCCGAGTTGCTTTGCGTGAGTTGCAGCACAAACCTAAAAAAGAAAAACCAGAAGATCACCTGCTTCCCCGCCGACAAGAGATCTTGGCTATTGTGCGCGATCACGAGATGGTTTCATTTGATTTCATTGCCCGTCGATTTGCCGCAGTGCCGGTCAGTACGTTACACAATGACCTAAGACAACTTCAGAACAAAGCCTTCATCAAGAAATTAGGTTCAACAAGAGGGGTTCTCTATGCTAAATCTTAGAGCTCTTTAATTAGTTGGCACAGGGAAGAATAGTTGTTGTACTTGAGATTGAAGCGCCACTGTGTTGCCATCCTCTCCAACAGTAAAAAAACCGTAATCGAGACCCGTCGATAAAGCATTTTCCCAGGTTTGGTCAGAAAATCCTTGCACAGTAATTCTTGGATCTCCTGGATCACGGTAATTACCCAGATCACGCAACCGAACAATTAACATTTTTGTTGTGGGGCCCCACGCTTCTCGGTACGAGGCAGCAATATCCTCTTGTAGTTCTGCTAGAGTTGCTGGGAGTCGACCCAAATGTTGGCCCATCCCACTTGATGTGGCAGTGTAAAGAAGGAAGTTAATAACAGGTCCAGTGCGGTGAGACTCGGGCAATTCTCCAATTACAGGCAAAAGGTCATCGACCACCGTGTGTGTTCGTTCCCCATAAGCAGTTACAAACTCAGCAATTTCCGCTTCATTTAAAGGTTGTGGTATTTCACTAGGCATATGTATTATTTTAGATTGATAGAGAGCTATTATACACCTTAGAACAACGTATCCAAAGTTGGCGTAGGTTGAATGAATGTTGTGTGTTCTGTGCTCTAGTGCACAGAAGCACTATAAGGGCAATCATAGGGTTCAAGTTTAATCGTATGTTTTGGTCGCTGAAAGAATCAAATTAAAGGGCTTTTTTAACTTCTTTAAGTTTGGCAATTGAATCCTGTGTTTCTAGTGGAACAGCATACTGAGCCACGGCTACAGTTACGTGCATACGCTTATTTTAAGCTAACGGTCGGTCATCTTTATCAACAAGTATCTCAACGATACGGCTGTCTGAATTGAAATTAACTTTTTCAAACAATGTGCTTAACTCGTCAAAAGTCTTAATAGCATGGAAATCGACGTCGAAGGCTTGGGCTAAAGCCCGGTAGTTAACTGGTTCAATATCAGCTTGAATACTATGCCCAACCATATCGCATTGATCTTGAACAATATTCTGCAAACTAGAGTTGTTAAACACTAAAAAGGTAGTATTAGATTTAAATTTCTTAACATTCATAACTTCTTGCATGTTCATGGCAAAAGACAGATCGCCCACAATGCTAAACACTGGTTTCGTTACATCTCCGTAAGAGTAACCTATAGCGGCTGCAGTGCTAAAACCACAAACCCCAAATTTGCCACTGGTATAAAACTCTTGATTATCCTTTAACACTAAGTCAGTAACGCTAGCATAGCCAGCGTTGCCCACATCTCCCGCAAAGACAGCATTACTTGGAGCTAACTGACCTAAAGAGCGAATCACATTCAGCGTATTGAATTCTTTACCTGCTTTTCTGTTTGGGATGTTTAAAGGCTGCCAAGGCTTTTTGGTTGAATCGCTTGTTGCTAAAAATTCGTCTATTGAGTTTTCGATGCCCAGAGCTGGAGGTGTGCAGCGGCCAATTTCTTCACTATATTCACTGATTTGGATTAGCGGTTTGGTTTCCAAAATTTTGAGAAAAGCACGCACGGTGAAGTGAGTGAAATGTTCTCCCATGGCAACAACCAGATCACTTTCTGCAATAGCTTTAGTAATGCCTTGCGAATTGGAATACCAACACGTGCCTAAATAGTTAGGTAAGACGGGCACTTTGCCTTTGGCTCCGTAACTGGTGAAGTACGGACAATTATCTCTGAGAAATACTTCAAGATCGGTTTTGTAGGCATGCTTAATCTCACTGCCCAAAATAATAATCGGCTTCTTTGCTTCTTCAAATAAAGCTTTATATTTTTGTAGTTGATCTTTATTGGTTGGCTTAGAGTTTAGTTGGAAAAGTCTTTTTTCTGTTAACCATGAAGGTTCTTCCACTTCTATTTTTTGTATTTGGGGAGGAATGGAAATATAGACAGGACCGGGTCTTCCCGTTAAAGCTGTTTTAACTGCGTCGCGAATAAGTCGCGGTGCGTGGGTTGGATTGTCAAGGTAATATGCTTGCTTGGTACAGGAGTCTAAAAGCTTTTTTTCATCCAGGCTTCTGCCAATACCTGAATTGGCATGGTATTCGTTTCTACCTATAAAAACGCCAGATGCTCGGGCTGCTAAGATAATCATGGGGATTGATTCACAGTAGGCATTCGCAATACCGGTAAGAGCATTAGTTACCCCAGGACCTATTGCAAGGGAGACAATCGGAAGTTTACCTGTCGCATAATAGTATCCTTCAGCCATGTGAGCGGCGTTTTGTTCATGAGAGTTGAGTTCAATCTTGAATTTGGTCTCATGTAAAGCTTGCAAGATACCCAAACCAACATAGGAAGGGATACCAAAAACTGTGTCAGCCCCGGCTCGTTTTAATGTCAGAGCTAGTAATTTAGCGATAGTCATATGACGGTAATAGTAGACCCATAGTTTATTTAAGTCAAAGTTGACGATCAGTGTCGACAGTTATAGACTATGCATTATGGAGAAAGAAAAGAAAGTTAAGCTATTGGATGCAAGAGTTTCTAAAGCATTGAGCAGCTTTGGTTTATCGGATAACGAAATTGCTGTCTATTGTGAAGCTGTCAAATATACCGAAACTTCACCCTATGCTTTGGCTCGAGCCACCGGTATTCCTCGAACAACGGTTTATGACGTGCTCATGGGTTTATCGCTCAAAGGCTTAGTGCAAATGCAGCAATCGGATGGGTTTTCCAAACAACAAACCAAGATTAAAGCCAATAACCCGTCGATTCTGCGCAAAATACTGAGAGAAAAAAGAAGAAAATTGACTAGTGTGGAGGTAGATATTCTGGAGATATTGCCTCTGCTTAAAGGCGATTTCCATGGTCAAGAAGCTAACGCCGATTTTCAGTTTTTCCCGGGTATAGAAGGAGCTAAAAGAGTGATGTATGGAGAGAACAGCGACCAAGTTGATGTGCCCATCTATGTCTTTGATAACCAAATGCCGATGGATGTGTTTGGGCCAAAAGAGATGGACAATATGGTGGATAAAGGTAATGCATTTCGGCTAACAGCTACCCATAAAAACAAAGAGATTTTTGTTTTGAGTGATTGGACGAAACATGTGGTGACGTATCAATTTCATCGCGATCCTCACTATATTGCTAGTCAAGATCTGCGTTATCTGGATCACCCCGTTTTAGACTTTAATTTGCGCTTAGCTATCAAAGAAACCCGCTTAATGATTACGTGTGCTCATGAAGAAGAGGTCTGGGGCTTGGTCATTAACAGCAAAACATTGTCGGCCATGCTTCATTCAATTTTTCAATTTATGTGGTTACAAGCGAAACCCGTGACCAAAGAAGTGGTCGAAAGTTGGGGTGTAGATGATTATCTGGAGTGGGAGCGGTTGTATAACAAGCAGTCATCATAATTTAGAATTAGGACTTACGCAGCGTCACTCTGCTTAAAGTATATAGATTCCCAATGCGTCGAGTCTGACTCGATCTTCGGGAATGACAAGCCAACTGTGTAAGTCCTGAAGTTAGCCTGTTTGACATAGCAAAGAACTGATGGAGGTAGTGCGATGACTAATAATCTCTCTCTTATCCAAGTATGGACAGAAGATGATCTGTTACTTCCTGGAGTTCATTTTGAGACTGAGACAAAAGACCTCTGTTTATTGTTTGTACATGGCATGGGTGGAAATATTATTTCCGA
>CAZVUJ010000039.1:0-7027 GCA_964630135.1 uncultured Pseudomonadales bacterium
TACGAGGTGCCGGATGGGATATCATGGAAAAAACACTCAAATCGGGGTATTTGATTCCACCTCTCATTGTGAACTACAAATGGAGCGAGAAAGGTGAGAGTAAACAAGAAATCCGCTTCTTTCCTTTTATTATGAAGAAAAACCTGGCTTCCAGAGTTGCGAATATCGATGGTGGCAAAAGAATCTATAACATGTTTGACTACAACCTCAATGGCTTGCCCTACTTTAGGCTGTATTGATGAAAAAAGTCGTATACTTGGTCAAGGGGAGAAATCGAGAAGTTTTTAACCAACTCTTAAGCAAACCTTAAGCAAGATGCGCTACATTAGCAATCATGCGAATACTCCTGATTGAAGACGAACACAAACTGGCCAATGCCACTAAACGGGCCTTAGAGCTGCAACGATATGCGGTTGATGTGGCGTATGACGGTGAAGAAGGATTAAATTTAGCGATTGGCGAGCAAGCCTATGATCTTATTATTTCCGATATTATGCTGCCCGGCATAGATGGCCTTGCCTTGTGTAATGCGCTGCGCCAAGAAGGCAACCACACGCCGGTATTACTCTTAACGGCTAAGGGTCAGATACAGGACAAAGTAGCGGGGCTTGATGGCGGAGCGGATGACTACATGGTCAAACCATTCTCGTTTGAGGAGCTTTTTGCCCGAGTGAGAGCTTTGGTGCGCCGGCCAAAGGGTGAGCGCGACTTGCTCCTCACTCTAGCCGATCTGAGGGTGGACCCGGTTCATTTTAAGGTAACGAGAGCCGAAAAACGCATTACGCTTTCAACCCGGGAGTTCTCGTTGCTGGAATACCTACTACGCCACAAGAACAAGGTGCTTAGCAAAGAGCAACTCATTGCTCATGTTTGGGATTACGATGCCGATGTCTTGCCAGGCACGGTTGAAGTGCATATCAAAAATATCAGAGACAAAGTAGATAAACCGTTTAAGACCAAGCTGATCCATACTGTCCGAGGATTTGGGTATGAACTGAAGGAGGCAGAATAAAGATGTTTCAAGCGGCCAGGCTGAGATTGACACTCTGGTACTTACTGATCATTTTTGTGGTCAGCGGACTATTTAGCGTGGCTTTTTATCATGCCTCAACCCGAGAGATTCACCGAATTATTTCCCGGGTGCAGGAAATGCAGGAGGAATGGCAGGGGAGATCTCCAAGATTTGCACAACCCCCACCCGGAGCTCCCAGCCTTGAGGAATTGCAAGCCGCCAAAAAGCGACTGTTAGCAAATCTGGTTGTTATTAATGGCATTATTTTACTGGGTGCAGGTGGAGCAGCCTATTTCCTGGCTGGCAAGACTTTGACTCCTATTCAACTCATGGTTGATGAGCAGAATCAATTTATTTCGAATGCATCTCATGAACTCAGGACCCCTCTCTCGACTCTACGGGCAGAACTGGAAGGGAGTCTGCTGGAGCAACACATTTCCCACAAAAAGGCTCGCTTACTGATTGCCTCTAATTTAGAAGAGGTAGGCAGACTCCAAGCTCTCTCCAATACATTACTGCAGCTTGCGCACTTACATAACCTTTTGCCGACAAGCTTTGCCCAAAAGGTGCCACTCAAAGACGTTATCGAGGCAGCGGTGAAGCAAGTCCGAGCCTTAGCAGCTGCCAAGCACATAGACATTTTCTCTAAGCTGGACGAGGTCGTGGTTCAGGGAAATACAGAGAGTTTGAGTGAGTTGTTTGTCATCCTGCTCGATAATGCTATTAAATATAGTCATGAAAAAAGCAAAATTATGATTACCACTAACAAGGGCAACGACCAGGTGGTCATTGGGCTGCAAGATTGGGGTGTGGGTATCCCCGAAGAAGATATTCCCCATATTTTTGATCGGTTTTATCGCTCAGACAAATCCCGCTCCCAAACTCAGGGCTTTGGTTTGGGATTATCTATCGCCAAACACATTGTGGAAAAGCATAACGGCACCATCAACGTTATAAGTGATTTGGGAAAGGGCTCAACCTTCTCCATTTCTCTGCCCTTAACGACAGCTTAAGTCATTCTTAAGATTCATTTCTTACACTACCTGCATATGGCAAAAATAACATCTCGTGAACAAAAAATAAGTGACACTCCTAGCACTACCAAAAAACCTGTTTTTTTGCGTTTTCTCAGGGGAAAAATAGTCGCTTCCTCCGGGAAGGTCAGACTGGTGCTGCTTATGGTGGTTGTGGGTTTGGGTTTAGGTGCCTGGCAGCTTTTTAGCCAGTCAAACCAGGCTGAGGTTACCTATGAAACGGCTACGGTTGAAAAAGGCACCCTTATTTCCTCGATCTCAGCTTCGGGAACGATTACTTCGGGTAACTATACCAACGTTACCACTAAAACTTCGGGTGTAGTTAACGCGGTCTATGTCGTAAATGGCGAAACAGTCACTAAGGGAGCCAAAATCGCGGAAGTAACTTTGGACGAATATGCCCGAGAGCGTCAGTCAGAAGCCTGGGTCAACTATCTTAAGGCAAAAGAAGAATCTCTTGCCGCTAAAAACGCCAAGTCGCAAGCCGATATCGCAATGTGGACGGCACGGGAGGACATCTTAAACGCCGAAGAAGCCATTAAAGATATGAACGACGATCCTATTAATCCGCAATCAAAGGAAGTCTATACCGAGGGAGAAAGAACGATTATCACCAAGACGCTCGAACAAAAAAGGCTGGCCTATACCGTGGCAGAGAGCGCTTATAAAGATGCGGATGCCCGGATTGCTGATGCTAGCGCCAAAGTCACCGCCGCCCTTCGCGACTACCAAGAAAATTCGTCTACTATTCTTGCTCCGGCAGCTGGAACGATTACTGATCTAGCCTTAGCCGAGGGCATCATTGTTTCTGCCAGTTCAACCACTTCCCAAACGAGTGGGGCAACCATAGTTTCGGCTCAAACGGTGGGAAAGATAAACGATTCCAAGGGTCAGCTTATTGCGTCGGTAAGTCTGACCGAGATGGATATTATTAATGTCCAGGCTAACCAGAAAGTCACTTTAACGCTTGATGCCTATGAAGACACCTCCTTTACCGGCAAAGTACTGGCAGTCAATACGAGCGGCAGTGTCAGCTCCGGGGTTACGGCCTATCCGGTCACTATTCTCCTTGATTCCGTCGATAAAGCCATTTATCCCAATATGGCGGTAAGTGTCGAAATTATTACCACTATTACCTCAGAGGTATTGTTGATCCCTTCCACCGCCATTACCACTTCAGATGGTCAAGCAACTGTGGAAGTCATGCGCAACGGTAGTCCAACGCCAGTCACCGTGGAAACCGGGATTTCCAATGATAGCCAAACGGAAATTGTATCCGGATTGAGCCAGGGTGATGAGGTGGTGACGGCAACGCTTGGCTTAGATGAGGTTGAGTCAGCTGAAACGACGACCTCCCCCTTCAGTGGGGTCAGCGGTTCGAGGGGCAGAAGCAGTGGTGGTTTTGGAGGTGGAGTTCCAGCAGGCGGTCCTCCGGGCGGGTTTTAAGGAGGCATCATGAAACAACCCATCATTCTGGTTGATCAGCTCACTAAAACGTATGAAACAGGGGACATAGCGCTCACGGTTTTATCAGACATCTCCTTAACGATTGATTCCGGTGAGTTTGTAGCGATCATGGGGCCATCAGGTTCCGGGAAATCTACGCTTATGCATATTTTAGGAGCTTTAGATTTGCCCACGAGCGGAATCTATCTTCTTGATGGGCAAAATGTGGGGAAACTCACTGATGACGAATTGGCCGACATTCGTAACAAAAAAATCGGCTTTGTCTTCCAGGCTTTCAATCTGTTGGCCCGCACCTCTGCTCTTGACAACGTTATGCTGCCCATGGATTACGCAGGATTTCCTGATAAGGAGCAATACACCAAGGCCGTCGAGATGTTGAACCTGGTGGGTTTAGCCGACCGAATGGACCACACGCCCAACAAACTATCGGGAGGGCAACAGCAACGGGTGGCCATTGCCAGGGCCTTAGTCATGAACCCCTCCATTATTTTAGCCGATGAGCCTACCGGTAACATTGCTTCTGCCCAGGCTGAAGAAGTGATGGCGATTTTTCAAAAACTGAATCATGAGGGTCACACCATTGTGATGATTACCCATGAACCGGATATTGCTGAACATGCCCAACGCATTATTCATATTTTTGATGGCAAGATTCACAAAGACGGTGCTTATCATACTCAACGCAAAGCCTCTCTCCACTAAACTATGAAACTAGCAAAACTGATCAAAAGCGGCATAAGAAACTTAGGTGTTAATAAAATGCGCACGGCACTCGCAGTCTTGGGCATTGTCATCGGCATCGGTAGCGTGATTGCCTTAGTGTCTATGGGCGAAGCCAGTAAGCTAGCTGTGCAGGCACAAATCCAATCAATCGGCTCAAATCTCTTGACTGTTTCTCCCGGATCGCAAAGTTCAGGTGGGATTCGCGGAGCACAAGGAGGGGCCACGACGCTGACCAATGATGATGCTGAAGCTATTGCCACGTCGACAAAAATCACCACTATCAAATATGTTTCGCCAGAATATTCGAGTCGAACTCAGGTGATTGCAGGAAGGAATAACACGAATTCCCAGATTGTCGGAGTTAAGCCTATCTATGCCACTGTTCGAAAAGTAACCTTGAGCTCAGGGAATTTTATAAGCGAGCAACACCTAACAAGCTCTGCAAAAGTGGCCGTGTTGGGGCCTTCGGTAGCAGAGGATCTGTTTGGGGAAACTGCCAACCCGGTCGGGGAAACGATCAAGATTAACGGCAAAAATTTCCAGATTATCGGCATAACTAAATCAAAGGGCGGGAGTGGACCCAACAATGCTGATGACCAAATCTATGTACCCCTAACCACTGCCCAAAAACAACTGTTTGGAGTCAAACACCTGACTTCGATTGCTCTTGAGGCTACAGGCGAATCAGTGATGACCAAAGCACAAAACCAAGTGGGATACCTGCTGCTAGACCAGCACAGTTTGACTGATCCAACAGCTGCAGATTTTCGGATTACTTCTCAGGAAGATATTTTAGAAACGGCCTCTTCAGTTACGGGCACGTTTACCACCCTCTTATCGGGAGTTGCGGCCATTTCGTTACTCGTCGGGGGGATTGGCATTATGAACATCATGCTTATGTCAGTGACCGAAAGGACGCGGGAGATTGGTCTTCGCAAAGCCTTAGGGGCGAAGAAAAAAACAATCATTCAGCAATTCCTGGTTGAGTCGATAATCCTCACCTTCATTGGGGGCATCATCGGTATTGGCCTGGGAATTTCTGGTTTCTATGTCTATGCTCACATCAACAATTCTACCTTTGTGGTCACCCCGTCCTCAGTGGCACTAGCTTTTTCCGTTTCTGTGGCTATTGGAGTTATCTTCGGCTGGTATCCAGCCAGAAAAGCAGCCAATCTGCAACCAATCGAAGCACTTAAATATGAATAGAAAGGAGGTGAGAGCACATGACAAAACAGACTTTTATCATCACGATTTTAGTCGCAGCGGTGGTGGGAAGCGTAGGGTTTTTGGGTGGAGTGAACTATCAAAAGAGTCAAAGAGGTTCCAGGGAACCAGGTCAACTGACTAACGGACAGGCCCGTCAGGGTGGAGCCCCTAATGGCTTGCGACAGGGTATCGTCCGACCGGTTAGCGGGGAGATTACCGCGGTTGAAGGCGAAACGCTCACGGTGAAGTCGCCAGATGGGAGCAGTAAAATCATTATTGTTTCCGAAGCAACCACGATTACCAAGAGTTCTGAGGCTTCCTCAGCAGATCTTCAGGTGGGAGAAGAAGTGATGATTATGGGCAGTGAAGATGCGCAAGGAACAGTAACTGCGCAAAACATCTCTCTGGGCGCAGATCGCTTCCCTCCAAGTACTTCCGGCGACCAACCAGCCTCAGCCGATAATTAAAGCTTTGATGAGAAAAAAACACTAAAACAGCCCGATTTATTGGGCTGTTTGTCTTTAGGCTTAACAAGCATCAGGACTTACGCGGTCTGACACGTAGTTTCGACGGGATTCCTGAATCAAGTTCAGGACAGGTTCTATCTCCGCGTACCCGGCGGATCCAGAATGAATCTCGAGTAAAATGCGTAAGCACTGCCTTAAGAGAAATTAAAAAAGAGGGAGAAAGGTTTCATAAAGAGATGATAAAATTAACATCGGTAAACGGCATCTGTGGTATACCACCTGCCCCAAATGCGCCAAAAAATATGGCAAGAATTAGATCCTGGCGATAGGAAAAGTTGACTGAAATGCAGGACAACAAAGTTGACGAGTACATAGCCAAACAAAAATCTCCTCAAAAAGAAATTTGTGAGAAGTTAAGGGGGTGTGCCTACCTATGAAGGGGGAAACTATTACCTGGTCGCTCTCAAAGATCATGTCAACCTGGGCTTTTCCACCAAAGGCCTCACCCCAGAAGCTATGGCTCTTTTTGAAGGCACGGGTAAAACTATGAGGCATCTAAAAGTAAGCTCATTAGAAGAAATTGACAGAAAGAGGATAGTTCGCTTATTAACATTAATTGAGAAAAGACAGGTCTAGTTACCGTATGGCCAGGGCACGAAACAAGCAGCAGTTACTGGAATTTGGCGAGCAAGAATTCTCGTATCTCATGGAGATGGTCAGTTCCTTAACTCCAAAACAACGGGATGAGGAATATGTATTTGACAATCGAAGCGCCAAAGATGTGATCGCCCACCTCTATGCCTGGCAGCTTCTCTTATTCACTTGGTATGAGGAGGGAGTAAAAGGGAAAAAACCGCACATTCCTGCTCCTGGATATGCCATCAAAGACATTCCCGCCTTAAACGAAAAACTATTTCAAGAGTACAAAAATATAACATGGGACGACTTAATAAAAAAGTTTACTTTCTCCCACCATAAGTTACTCGAGATGATTAAAAAATATTCAGATGAAGAGCTGGTCACAAAAAGAAAATATGTTTGGACTGGTTCAACCAATATGGCTTCATATTTTGCTTCAGCCCTTTCCAGTCATTATGTATGGGCTAGCGGAGTGATTA
>CAZVUJ010000040.1:0-4251 GCA_964630135.1 uncultured Pseudomonadales bacterium
GGTGCTCATTCGTGCTCTTACATTTGACAGTAGCCTAGCCTAGCCATTACTCTGGAAGGTGAGGGTGTCTCGTGGAATTCCCGGGACCTTCTTTTATTAACAAAAACCGTCATGCCCACCACCCAAGTCTACCAATCCTTGCTTACCCCGTTTATCCAAAGACATATGGTGATGCTGGGACCAAATGTCATATTAAGCCTTATCCGCCATGTGCCCGACATCACGGTTACCACTACGGGAGCCGTCAATCATGTTTCCGGTGATCCCACTGTGCTTCTTGAGCACTTGAGCGCGGCGTTTGTGCCCTATGCCGGGATCTTAACCTCACAAACGCTGGCAGACGTGTGCGCTCAAGCCCAAGTGCCTCTGCCCCCTCACTCAATTGGCGGTCTTAGTTACGAAAAACAGGATTAAAAGACATTCATGACTGATGTTGGATTACTCGCCGTTGCTAGTGTAGCCTTCGCGCTGGGCGGCATGGGCGGTTATCTGCGCTGGGGGAAACGGGCAAAACATCAATCTTCTAACAATTCAATCCAGCAGCCTCGAGCCCGCACCCTTCAGGCCGAAGTCTTGCGTGAGATTGAGGCACGGGTGGGGTATTCGCTGGATTACGCCCATATTGCCGAGATTGTCAGTTCCAGCCTCGACAATTTACTTGAGTTCCATACCATATCCACGCTAGTTCATACTAACGGCACCTTGGCTTTTACCTGCACGCTGCGCGAGCCCGTGAGCCATGCCTTTGTGAGCGAAGTGAAACAAAAAATGCTCTCTGCCTATGAAGCTATGGCTCAAGCACCACTGGGGCAACTGCATCTTACCGAAACAGTTAAGGGCACGGTGTTTGACGATGCCCTCATCTCAGGTGTCGGCTCATATTTCAATGTACCTCTGGTAGTGGGGACACGCACGCAAGGACTTATTACCGTGGCCTCGACTCAAACAGGTCTGTATGACGCCCCAGCAACGCAAGCACTGTACACGATCATGTGGCACATTAATGAAACAGCCACCAAATTATCCCAAGTCATTGAGCAGGAACGAGGCACGCTTAACGCCCTTCTTGAGCATTTAACTGAAGGGGTGATTATGGTGGATACCCAAGAGCGGGTGAAGCTGGTCAATCAAGCTGCTCGGCAACTTTTGGACCTTAAACGAGCCACGCTGCCCACGCTGCTCGACCTGGTTGACCGATTTACTGCCACGCTGGATCTGCGTCTGTTTATCCAAGAAGCGCTGCGGTCGGAGGCAGCGGTCAAGTCTGCCGAACTGGTTATCGCTCACAAAGCCATTCAAGTTTTTGCCCAGCGAGTCAAAAATGCATCTGGAGATATCATCGGCTGTGTGCTCTCGCTGCACGATCACACGCAGCGGCAGCGCTTGGGTGCCCTGCGGGAGCAGTTTGAGGCCATGATGGTGCATGAGTTGCGCTCGCCTTTATCCAATATCCGCTCGCTTTCCGACCAAATCGTCAAAGACCAAGGTTATGCTTCTAACAACGCCGCTCTCATCAAACAGGAAACTGAAAACATGTTGGCTCTAGTCAATGATCTTCTGGATGTGGCTAAGCTCGAAGCGGGCAAATTTATGCTGGTGAAGCAAACCATCGATGTGGTGCAGCTCACCCAGGAAGTGGTTGAGAGTTTTTCTGCCTCAGCCCTGGCCAAATCTTTGCGGCTCAGCTGCAGCGTCAAGGGCACGATTCCGCCCATCCAAGCCGATAGCCTGCGCTTAAGGCAAATTCTCCATAACTTATTGAGCAATGCTCTCAAATACACTACTTCCGGATCCGTGGCTGTTGAACTGTTGCCTTTGGGCAAAATGATCCGCTTGAGTGTTGTTGACACCGGTGAGGGCATGGATGCCACTGAGCTCAATCAACTCTTTGACAAATTTACCCAAGCCAGTCACGGCAAACGCCGCCGTGACAGCACCGGTTTGGGCTTGGTCATTGTCAAAGGCATTGTTGAGGCGCATGGTGGGGGGATTGGTGTCGAAAGTGAGCTTGGTAAAGGCACTCGTGTCTATGTAACGCTGCCCATTTCTGAGGCCATCTATCATACGTAAGGCCGCCCTCTATGAACGGCTGAGTAATTAGGTATACTAAATACCGTCATGCAAAAAAATGTGTTGGTGTTAGAAGATGACTTGCTGTTTACTCGCCAAATCGAGCGGATGTTGGAGAGCATTGAGGTGCACGCTACCTTTGTGACCACCAAAAAAGCTGCTTGGGAGCATATGCAACAAGCAGTGGTTGAAGTGGTCGTGATGGACGTGGTGGTCGAAGACGGTTTGGCTCTCACCTTTTTGGAACAACTCAAAGCCGATGCCCGCTTTGCCCATATTCCGGTGATTGTGATGAGCAGTTTCGCCGCCGAAGCCAACCGGGCTCGGGCGGCCGAATTGGGGGCTTTGTATTTTTTGGATAAAGCCTCGGCTGATTTTGCCCGGTTGCCGGAAATTATTGTTTCGCTTTGACACCCTAGCAAACTTTTTATATACTCCTTGAGTTATCTGCTTCAGCACGTAATCTATTTCTGTTTCATAAGGAGAACTGCTATGACTACGGTCAGTGCGCGTGACTATGTTGTTAACCAAGCTCACTCGACTCGTTGCGTTGACGATCGGGCGGATAAATCGGGTGAAAACTTGGGGGCACAACTGCCGGGTGGATCTGAACATATTGTGGATTTGCTTTTTGTAGCCATAACCAAGGCAGGCGGGACCGTTACCAAACACCAACTTCTGGATATGCTGCAAGCAGTGTATGCGTCTCCAACTGCTAAACACCTCAATCTTCTGCCAGGGGTGCATATTGATGATGAACATGGCCATCTCACTGATACAACTGAAATTGAAGCTCGAGTCAAAGGTTGCGGTTATGACAGTGTGCGCTGCCGAGTGTTAGCTCGTTTCGATATGGCCCTCGACTATATTTCAGGCACCGACATCGCCAAAGCGCGCGAGCTTGGTTGGGGGGTGCAGGTATTAACCGGCGAACACCATGCGCAAGCCACCGCAGCAGTGAACTATGTCAAAGGCACGACGCTGAAAACGAAATCGTTGTGGCTTGCAGACCGAGTTCCTAGTTTTAACTACGACATTTGGGTGGTCGAGGCCTTGGCTGAAGTGATGAAAAGCGTATTGGAAGAGTCTGGATATAGTGATGCCGGTGAGCTGCTTGAAAAAAATGCAACTGAGTGGGGTTCGTCGCTATACACAAACACCCTCGATATCCTCACCCAAGGGAGATTGGGGAAAGAGCTCATAGAAATTAAATAGAAGAGGTTAGTATGGCTTTCAAAGTTCCAGAAACAATTGAACCAGGGTATGTGTTGGGTATTTGGCGACAAATTGGTGAACAAGCACCTGTATTATTCACTGCATCAACAGTTAATGGTAGGGCACGAGCATTTGTGGCAGGTGGAGACCTAATGTCGTACTTATCACATCCCTATATCATGAGTGGCTTGCGGGCGAAGGCCAGTGATGGCGTAGTTGAAATCGCGGGCACACCACATTCGCTACAAGGCATTAATGTTGTTGCAGAGCTCTATCAACGTTGGGGTGTGGAACGCCGATGCTCAGATGAGCGCTTGCCAGACACTCAGGATGTGGGTCATGGTGTCCATTGCAAGTGTGGCATGTGTGCGGCGGTAGGAGCGGCAAGTGGTGTTCCAGGTATGGAGGATTGGTTACTTGGAAGAGTTAGGGGAGGTCAAAAACATCCAATAAGAGAAATGCCCCATGCCTCCATTGTTCTCCAAGCATCAATCAACACACCAAGAACGTTATCTGAACAAATGCGAGCGAGAATTGCAGAGCTGGGAGCAGCTGAGTTTAGACTCACTGTTCCAGTAACTGCTGCTAAAGGAATGCAAAGACTAGGTGGAATTGATGTGTTGGATGCTGCTGCTGGTTTATCAGCGGGACCTCTCGCTGCAATCATTCAAGGTCATAATCAATATGCTCCGGTGGCTGATGAGCGACTTCTGGTGTTAGATCAAGCGGGTGCTTCAGCAGTCGATATTGATGCTGCATTACAACCACTTATTAAACACTTTGATCCAGCGAGCCTATTAAGAATCGATAGCGCTAATAATCGATTCAGACCAGTTTTAGAAACTTTGAGATAATTTATTTTCACTATAAATAGCCCTGGGAAACCGGGGCTTTTGCCTTCTATGGCCAAAGATATGAATGTTATGATGCTTTCATGGCCAAGATAAAATCTGTTTTCGTCTGTCA
>CAZVUJ010000040.1:4351-6968 GCA_964630135.1 uncultured Pseudomonadales bacterium
GATATGAATGTTATGATGCTTTCATGGCCAAGATAAAATCTGTTTTCGTCTGTCAAACATGTGGAGCCAAGTATCCTAAGTGGCCCTCCTTCTCTCTTAAGCTTCGGAAGGGCTTATGTTTGGAGCACCTATGCCTAAAGTAAAGTCAGTATTTGTGTGTCAGGCATGTGGAGCCAAGTATCCCAAGTGGCAAGGGCAGTGCGCCCAGTGTGGGGCGTGGCAGTCGTTGGTGGAGGAGATAGAACAGCCAAGTCATAAAAGTAACCAAGGTATCGCCGGTATCAACCGTCAGGCCGGAGGCAATCCGGGCAAAGTGGTGATGCTGCAAGAGGTGCAAGCGGCCAATTCCTCCCACAGCCGGCTTTCCACCGGCTCCCGTGAGTTTGACCGCGTGCTTGGTGGCGGGATGGTCAACGGGTCGGTTGTTTTGGTGGGGGGCGAGCCGGGGGTGGGCAAGAGCACGCTGCTGACGCAGTTGGCATTACAGGTTCAATCGAGCGACGAGCAAGGAGCGAAGAAAAAATTAGCCGCAGAAAATTCGTCGTCCGCCGCACCTCGTTCGCTTTCCGTCCTCTACGCTTGCGGTGAAGAGAGTGTCGAGCAGGTAGGGTTGCGGATAGATAGAGTGCGATCGATGAGCGATGAGCGACGAGGCGATGCCTTGGGATTGCTGGCGGAAACAAATGTTGATGCCATCATTGCCACGGCTGAAAACACTTTGCCTACAATCCTTATCGTCGATTCTATTCAAACGTTGTTTACTTCTGATTTAGCTGGCATGGCCGGGTCAGTCGGGCAAGTGCGCGAAAGTGCGGGGCGGTTAATCAGTTTTGCTAAACGCCATGGAGTG
Organism: uncultured Pseudomonadales bacterium; assembly: GCA_964630135.1. Lineage (GTDB taxonomy): Bacteria > Patescibacteriota > Microgenomatia > UBA1400 > RBG-16-45-19 > CAYYKL01. The sequence continues at coordinate 5,202 of CAZVUJ010000040.1, forward strand.
ATTACGTTCATTGTCGGACACGTGACCAAAGAAGGCTCAATTGCCGGTCCCAAGGTGCTGGAGCACATGGTGGATGTGGTCATTCAATTGGAAGGGGAGCGCACCGGCGTGTGGCGCTTGGCCCGCGCCATTAAAAACCGGTTTGGCGCCACTGACGAGGTCGGGGTTTTTGCTCTGAGCGAATCAGGCATGAATGACGTGGCCAATCCATCGGGAGCTTTTTTAGATGAAGCCCAAACAGGTCAATCGGGGAGTGCGATTGTGTCGGTGCTTGAGGGCACCAGGCCCGTGTTGGTTGAAATCCAGGCGCTGGCCGTGTCGTCGCAATTAGCCATGCCGCGACGAGTGGCGCAAGGCATTGCCCTCAATAAGTTGCAGCTTCTTTGTGCCGTGTTGCAAAAATACACTCGACTCCCGTTGGCAAACTATGATGTGTTTGTGAATGTAGCCGGAGGCTTGAAAATCACCGATCCGGGAGCCGACCTAGGGATTGCTCTCGCTATTGCCAGTAGTGTCTTAAGCAAACCGTTGCCCGACAAGGCGGTAGCCATTGGCGAAGTGGGCTTGCTGGGGGAGATTCGCAAAGTGACCCAAGAACAGCGGCGCATCAAGGAAGTCACCGCCATGGGCTACCACGCGCTTCTTGGTAAGGGTCAGCACATGAGCCTGGCACAGCTTGTCAAAAACCTCAAGGCATAATGCTTAGTGCCAATTACGAAGTTCACTTGAGTTAGAGAAGGCATAGTTGTCATTCCCGAGGAGGCATCCGCCAGTTGGCGGAGTGCCTGCATCGGGAATCCAGGGGTTATTAGCAATAATACTGGATCCCCGCCTAAAGCGGGGATGACAATAAACACCTTATTGCCAGATATGAATTTCGTAATTGGCACTACTTAACTAACCTCGGTTCCGAAATTACCTCTCAAGAGAGTGTCATTCCGGCTGTAAGTCAGGCTTTACGCGATAAAGGTCTGTCAGTCGACGGATAGTTCTTATCCGGAATCTTAGTCTTAAGGTGCTTAGGAGAGGGTAAGATTCCCGCCTGAAGCGGGAATGACATTCTGCCTGGTCTATTTCGGAATTCGGGTTAACAACTTTTCCCCAGTATTCATTACAATATCTGCTCCGGGCGCACATTCTCATTTTTTTTCCGACTGCTAGGGGATGAGCCAATCAACGCGTAGTTTTCCCTTTAGTTTCCACAGTTCAAAAAAGTTATCCACAATTGATTTTCAAACTATTTTACTTGAGTAAAAAGAGCTATATATATCTATAGGCCTACGGATATTTAGGTTGCATTAATTCTATAGGTTTACAAGTAAAAAAGAAGGTGTTAGACTCGGTTTAGATTAGGGAATCATGCATTATGAAACGTTTTATCAACCGACTCTTTCATAAAGATTCAGCCAATCGATCGGAAAAACGATCTAAGGGTGTGACGTGGAATGTGTCGCAAGCCTTTGTGATGCGGCAAATGAGCGAGAGCATGCGATTTGGGCACATGCTTGTCGCTAATAAGTAAGATAACCGTTTAAGCGCTTTTTAACATCGGGAGCTACACCAGTTAGTATTTTTTTCAGCCGCAAAGTGCGTTGAATCCAAAGACGACGGGATTCAACGCACCTAAGGCAAAAGACACCTTCTTAAGTAGGCGAGCGTGAAAAGCAACTGAAACGGAAAGCACGAAGATTTTGATACTTGAGCCTGTTGGCATAGAAAAAAGCATCCCTATCGCTGGTTCGAGGCCCACGTATAGCGATGCTTTTT
>CAZVUJ010000041.1:0-6948 GCA_964630135.1 uncultured Pseudomonadales bacterium
GAATTTGGCCGGGTGCAGCCCATGCAAATCAGCGAAGAAATGCGCCGGTCGTATCTCAATTACGCCATGAGCGTGATTGTTTCCCGCGCTCTTCCCGACGTTCGCGATGGCTTGAAACCGGTCCATAGACGCATTTTGTTTGCCATGAAAGATATGGGCTTGACGTCGAACACGAGTTTCAAAAAATGCGCCCGCATTGTGGGAGAAGTTCTGGGCAAATATCACCCCCATGGCGACACAGCTGTCTACGATGCACTGGTCCGCTTAGCTCAAGACTTTAGCATGCGCTATCGGTTAATCCGGGGTCAGGGCAACTTTGGCTCGGTCGATGGCGATGCGCCCGCGGCCATGCGCTACACCGAAGCCAAACTGGAAAAAATAACGGATGAACTTTTAGTGGATATCGACAAACAAACCGTCGATTTTGTCGACAACTTCGACGGCTCTCAACAAGAACCGACCGTTTTGCCGGCTAATTTACCCAATTTGTTACTCATGGGCTCTGAGGGCATTGCCGTGGGCATGGCCACCAAAATCCCGCCGCACAATTTGTCCGAGCTCATCGATGCGATTGTGCTCCTGCTGGCAAACGGCAGCTCGGAAGCTGAACCACCTAGCGACCCTGCTGTAGATGATTCCCTAAATCGCGCCCTGGCTCGCGCTTCCCAAGAACTGGCAAAGCAACTGCCCAAACCCTTAACCGGTAGCGACCTGGTGGAAGCAAACCCCCGATCGTTGTCAGGCACGTTTCACTCCAACGCCACCATTGACGAATTGCTTGAACACATCAAGGGTCCCGATTTCCCCACCGGCGGGATTATCTATGACTGGAATGAGATCAAACGCGTCTATCACACCGGCAAGGGCCGAATTTTAACCCGTGGCAAAGTGTCGATTGAAGAAACGGGCAAAGAGCGGAATCAAATCATTATCACCGAGTTGCCCTATCAAGTGAATAAAGCCAAACTCATTGAAAAAATTGCCGATCTGGCACGGGATAAAAAATTAATTGGCATATCAGACATTCGCGATGAATCTGATCGGCGTGGTATGCGCATCGCCATTGACCTGAAGCGCGATGCCAAACCCAAGAGCTTGCTCAACAATCTCTACAAACACACCCCGCTGCAAAGCAATTTCCCGGCTAATATCGTGGCGCTTAATGCCGATGGCACGCCGCAGCTCATGAACCTGAAAACAATCCTCAGCGAATATGTGCGTCACCGGCAATTGGTCGTCGTGCGCCGCAGCCAATATGAACTTTTGAGTGCTGGTCAGCGCGCCCATATTCTTGAAGGTTTATTGATTGCCCTGGATCACCTCGATGAGGTTATTACTACTATCCGCAACTCGCCAGATGCCGATACTGCCAAAGGCCGCTTAATGGAAAAGTTTATGCTTTCTGAAATGCAATCAACCGCAATTTTAGATATGCAATTGCGCAAACTTGCTGCCCTTGAGCGCAAAAAAATTGACGATGAATATGCGGCCATTAAAGCTAAAATTGATTATTTAATGGGCTTGCTCAAAAATCCGCAAAAAATCTTAGACGTTATCGGTGCAGAATTGCTTGCCCTCAAAGAATCCTATGGTGATCCTCGTTTGACTCGAGTGGTTAAAGGCGGAGTCGGAGAGATGAACGAGGAAGATTTTGTGGCCAAAGAAGAAACAGTTGTGACGTTCACCCAATCGGGCTACGTCAAACGCCTACCCCCCTCGACGTATAAGTCGCAGCGACGGGGCGGCAAAGGGGTGTCGGGCATGGCCACCAAAGAAGATGACGTCATTACCCACATTTTTATGGCCAACACCCACGACAATCTCTTGGTGTTCACTAATAAAGGCAAGGTCTTCCGCTTGAAAGTGTTTGAATTGCCCGAAGCCTCCCGCCAAGCCAAAGGACAAAATATCATAAACTTGATTAACATTGATCAAGATGAGGTCATCCAAAGTGTCATTCCTATTAGCGGCGACCTCTCCAATCACCAAGAGAAATTTATTGCTTTGGCTACACGTAAAGGGGTGGTTAAAAAAACTTCGATCACTGAATTTCAAAATATCAGAACCACCGGGATTATCGCTATCATTCTTAATCCCGACGACAGCCTGGTCTGGGGCGATATAACGAGTGGCAACCGCGACATGCTCATGGTCACCAGTCAGGGCAAATCCATCCGCTTTAGTGAGCAAGAAATCCGCTCCACCGCCCGAGATACGAAGGGTGTCAGGGGCATAGAGCTTAAAAATAATGATTTCGTGGTGGCCGTAGAAGCTATTGACACTGCGATGCAAGCCCCCGAAGATCGCCGCCGCCGCTTCTTCCACGATCTCCTGATTATCACTCAAAAAGGCATGGGCAAGCGCACATCGTTTGATGACTATCCCAAACAGAAGCGAGGCGGTCAGGGTGTAAAGACTGCGAACATTACCCCTAAAACCGGTACTATTGCGGCCGCTATGAGTGTGACTCAAGCTGTAGAGCAAGTGCTGATCACCACCTCTGCCGGGCAAGTCATCAAACTCCCATTGCGCAACATTCCGCAACTCAAACGCCCGACTCAAGGTGTCATTCTCATGCGCTTAGCTAAAGCCGCCGACAAGGTTGTCTCCGCCACCGCCGTTGATTCAGACGAAAGTGACGAACCAGAAACTCCGGCCACCTAAAACAGCTTTTCCAGCTTTGACAAAAAAGCAGGCGCACACAAACGTGCTACAATAGTTTTTGCTCCCAACCGATAGCAAGCCTTGAGAGCAGCTATGAAACCTGAGCGATTGGTGTATGCCCTCATTATCTCTGCACTCGCAAGTGCAGTGCTGCTTGTGGCTCGTCATGGCTTTCCGTATGTCGGCTGGAGTGTGTTGTTCACTAGTGCCGCTCTATGGGCCTACTCCAGCGTAAACAAGCCTACCATTTGGACTAAGCTGACTACGACCGGAATTATTGTGCTAAGCCTGATGCTTGTCATCTGGGCCAATCCCATGCTCACCTTTTTGAATATGCTTACTATCCTGTCTTTAGGGGCGCTTCTGGTAGTTAACCCGCACCTTAAACTGCATCATCCCCTGCAGATGCTGGCGAATTATATCTTCGTGTGGGTACATCTCTGGCAAAAAACGCCCAAGTTCACTTGGCAACAATCCCTCAACCCCACAACGGTCCGGTCGGTCAAATCGGCAAACACCTATCTAAGCTTGGGCGCTAGCATTGTTCTGACCATTTTTATTGTGCTTGTTTTAATTCAAGTTTTCTCCTCTGCTAACCCCGTTTTTTCCTATATCTCCACTTGGATTGCTGATAAGCTAGCTACGTTCGAATTACGACAAGATTTAGGCTATTGGCTCTGGCGCCTAGTCATGTTTGTCATTATTAGCATTTTCTTTAATCGCCTGAGTGGAACCTCTCCCAAATCCTTTCTGCCCTCATTGTTTGTGAAAGCTGACTTTCCACTACTACTTCCCAAAATTGCTACCGCACTGTTATGCGCGGTGTTTATTTTCACCCATGGCCTGCTGCTTATTAATCCCCAGGCAGTTTTAAGCAAAATTGGCGTCACCCACTCACAAACCACCCGTGAAATTTTTGGCCAAATGGCCTTGGCCAGTTTTATTAGCTTGGGGCTTATCACTTTGCGCCGCGATCAAAAAAAATTGAGTAATACTATTTCTTACCTCCTATTACTCTGCGTGATTGTGCTCATCACCATCGGCTTGCAAAGCGATTATCAATACATTGCGGAGTTTGGCTTAACCCATAAGCGGCTCTATGGCTTGGCCAGTGTACTGTGGTTATATGTGGTCAGTGGTTTGGTCATCTATTGGCTCAAAAGGGGCGGTGCATTTGTGATCACTCGTGGAGCAGTTACCATTACCATCGGCGTACTCTTGCTTATTAACCTTGTTAATTTTGATGGCTTAATCGCTGCCAATACCGCCCACCTCGGTGAACAAAGAGTCGACTATGAGTATTTGTTTTATAACTCCTCAGCTGATGCCGGCACACTCTGGGACCATTACCTTACAGCCAAAGAGCTCTCGGTAAGAGAAAACTCTCCGGAGCTATTAAGTGCAATGAGAAGGCATCTTTTCCGTCTACAAGTAGCTACTATCAAGTTAGACGGTTCGTTTAATCTGTCACAGTATTGGTTGTACCGACAAGCCCAAACATTACCCGTCCAAGAAGAAATTGATTGGCTGCGACGTGAGGAACAAAAAAGTTTTTCCACCTTCCAACCCCTTCGACTTGATAATTTTGTTACCCCAACCCAGACCATCCCCATCAGTCCACAACCATAACCATGGTGTCACTCAAGCACTCCTATCAAAGTCTTAATCGAATTGAAATAAATACCCAAGCTTTGCAGCACAATTTTCACCTCGTTCAAAACGCCCATCCTGAGGCATTGGTGGCTCCGGTAGTAAAAAGTAATGCCTATGGCCATGGCCTGAAATTGGTTGGTAAGTGGGCGAGCGACACATTGAAACCACCTTTCTTGTGTGTTGATAGCCTGTTTGAAGCTTACGAGCTGGAAAAAGCGGGTGTTAAAACGCCAATCCTTATCTTAGGCTACACGTTCCCGCAAAATTTCAAAACCTGGAAACGCTTGCGCAACATTCATGTGCCTGTTTTTGATCTGGAAACGGCCGAGGTACTTAATAGACACCAACCAGGAATAAACATACACTTAAAAATTGACACTGGTATGCACCGCTTGGGGATAATGCCCGATCAAATTGATGTAGCAATTAAGAAATTAAAACAATTAAGGCATCTGAACATCGCGGGGATTTACTCGCATCTGTCGGAAGCCGACAATCCTCATAAACCTATTTTTACCAGAAAACAAGTTCAATTATTTAAACAGGTGATTACTCACTTTGAAGCCGCTGGTTTTAGCTTCAAATGGAAACACATCTCCGCTAGCTCTGCAGCCTTGCCAACCCTATTACCATCGAATAAAGCGAACCCAAATTTCATTAATGATCCTGAATTCAACCTTATCCGTCTCGGTCTTGGGTTTTACGGGTATAACCCTTTTGACACAAGAGCATCAACAAAGGCGGTTCGTCGTCCGTCGTCCGTCACTCAGCTTCGTCCTGCCCTCACCCTCAAAACTCACCTCGCTCAGATTAAAACGGTCGAGCAGGGGAGTGAAATTAGTTATGGCGGCACCTTCAAAGCTAAGAAGCGAATGAGCATTGGCGTCTTGCCTATTGGCTATTACGACGGCTTAAACCGAAAGTTATCAAATAGGGGAAAGGTTAGGGTTCATTGGAATGCTCCATCGCACGTCGCTCATCGTACGTCAAACATCCTCGGTCGCATTTGCATGAACATGATGATGATAGACCTGAGTCATGAACCCGAGGCAAAAGCAGGGGATAGGGTAGAAATTATTAGCCCTGATCCCACCGCACCCAATAGCGTTGATAAGATAGCCACATTGTGCGACACTATTCCCTGGGAAATCCTGGTTAATCTATCCGAAACCACCAGGAGAATCCTGATTTAACAGACTAAACCCGAGTAGAGACGTAGCACTGCTACGTCTCTACAATAAACCAACTTGGAGTGAAGGAGTTCAGTTTAACTGGACTCCTCAAGTTCATTAGTTCATTTGAAGACAAGCTATGAAAAAAATTAAAGTTGCTGTGATCTACGGTGGAGCCAGTCCAGAACATGAAGTATCAATCGTTTCTGCTCGGTCGATAGTCAAACATCTGAACAAAAGTACATACGAGGTTCTACCGATATACATAACCTCAACGGGCCAATGGCAGGTTGGGGAAAGCACATTGCTGGAGTCAAACGAAAATATCCAGCAGCTCCATGATCACTCTGCTCAGGTTACTGCAACTGAAGACAGCCAATCAACTGCTCTTCTTGTACCTGCAACCATAAAAGACAGCCACGTCGTTTTCCCTGTCCTTCACGGCAGGCTAGGGGAAGACGGCACCTTGCAGGGCATGCTCGAAATGCTGGGTATTCCGTATGTTGGTTCCAGGGTTTTAGCAAGTGCGATGTGCATGGACAAAGATATCCAAAAACAATTGGCTCAAGCCAACCATATTCCCATCACTCCTTATCTATGCCTCAAGCAACATGAATATCTACAAGATCCGGATTATCGTATAGAACTCATGGAATCAAAGCTAAAGTACCCCCTGTTTACCAAGCCAGCCAATGCCGGCAGCAGTATCGGCGTGAGCAAAGCTCGTAACCGCAAACAGCTAGAGCAGGGAATCACCGTAGCTCTCGAGCATGATAGTAAAGCAATTATCGAGCAAGCCGTGCCCAACGCCAGAGAAATTGAATGCTCAGTTCTAGGTAATAATGATCCTCAAGCGAGCGTGGTGGGAGAAATCATTCCCCGTAACGAATTTTATGACTACGAGGCTAAATATATCGCTGCTACCTCCGAATTGATTATCCCCGCCGATCTACCGGCAGAAGTTACCGAAAAAATCAGAGCCATGGCCATCAAAGCCTTTCAGATGATGCAGTGCTCCGGTTTGGCTCGGGTTGATTTCTTAGTTGAGAAAGACTCAAACAAGATCTATCTCAACGAACTCAACACCATGCCTGGCTTCACACCCATCTCTATGTATCCCAAACTCTGGGAAGCCACCGGCATGCCTTATGATGACCTGCTCGATCGTCTTATTACTCTGGCGCTAGAATAAGGTGTAGACTTACAAAATAAAGAATGACTCTCCCTGTAGCAAGCTACAGGTCATCATCATGCCTTTGATGTCATTCCGGCTATAGTCAGGCTTAAGCGTGGTAAAAGCCAAGAAGGCCTGCAAAAACTCTGGTCAATCAATTAAAGATCATTTCGAGGATATCCTCGAAATGATCGAACTAGGCAAAACCGCATCACGCCAAATTCTAGATGTTCGTTTATCACGCTACGCAGGTTATCTGGTGATGCAAAATGCAGACCCTTCTAA
>CAZVUJ010000042.1:0-6925 GCA_964630135.1 uncultured Pseudomonadales bacterium
TGTCAGAAGCATCATTAACGATAACCATTTTGTGCCTGTTTATGGCAACTTTAACGATCTCACTGCTCTAGTTCAAAAGCAGGGGATCAAGAGGGTTAGGGGCATCCTGATGGACCTGGGGGTATCGAGTCTACAGCTGGACAGAGCAGAGCGAGGCTTTTCGTTCCAGGCTTCAGCCAAACTCGATATGCGCATGGACAGCACTAGCGCTGTCACCGCTGCTGACATTGTCAACACCTACGCCGAAGATCAATTATTTGTACTTTTAACATTCAACAGCCAAGAGCGAGAGGCCCGAAAGATTGCCCGGGCGATCGTGCAGGAACGCCAAGTCAGACCGATCGAAACGACGGTTGCATTGGCCACCTTGATTGAGCGCGTCGTGGGTGGGCGTCAGAGCGCGATCCATCCGGCGACCAAAACCTTTCAGGCACTGCGCATGGAAGTGAACCAAGAAATGGAGCGTTTGAAGGCAGCATTGCCCCAAGCGCTGGAATTACTTGAGCCTGAGGGCCGATTGGCGGTTATTTCGTTCCATGAAACCGAAGATCGCTTAGTTAAAAACTTTATGAGTCAGGCAGTAGCCGCCAAGCAAGCTAAAGCAGTTACTAAAAAACCTCTTGTGGCTACAAGAGAAGAAAGCAGGAAAAACCCACGCTCGCGAAGCGCCCGCTTGCGAGTAATCGAAAAACTATGAAACGCACGAGTCTATCACCATCCAAACCACATCATCATGTGAAGATTGCCCTGTTCGCTATTTGTTGCGGCGTGGGCACTCTCTTGCTTGCCAACGTATTTTTAACCACCCGATTATCACACTTAGGGATTCACCTCAAAAATCTGCAAAGCCAAACCGAAACCCTCGAATTGCAAAATCAACAACTGGAAACCTATTTGCACCAAAGTGGCTCGCTTCACGTGCTTGAGCAAGAGGCGCTTAATCAAGGTTTTAGTGCTGATGTGTCTTACCTTAATCTGCAAACCGGAAGTGTCGCTTCTCTTGAATAACCCAATCATAACGTAGCAAGTTATATTCTCATTTAGGCAGGAGTTACGCAATGCCATTCTCGTTTTCCTCCTCAAGCTAAAGCTTCAGAAGGACAACAAGACGGGAACCTAGACTTTTAAAGTATATAGATTCCCGATGCAGGCACTCCGCCGGTTGGCGGATGCCTCCTCGGGAATGACAAGTAAAGTGTGTACATCGTGTTTAGGTAAACTTAGTTATAATGGTAACAAGCCGTGAAATTTAGCCGGATTCATGTCATCCACATAGGTTTTTTGCTCTTTTTATGCGTCGTGTTGGGCCGGCTTTTTTATTGGCAGGTGTTGGCGCATGGTCGACTGCAAACCTTGGCCACACTCCAGCGGCAATCCCGCATTCGCACGCCGGCCATGCGCGGTCAAATCTTAAGCAGCGACGGCTTCCCCTTGGTAACCAATCAACCGGCTTATTTGGTATTTGCCTACATGCCAGACCTTGAGATTTCCCCTTTGGAAATAGTGGAGAAATTGAAACACTTTTTGGCACCTGATCCCCTCGATATAGGAGCCACGCCCAGTGCGCAGTTAACAGCTCAACTGGTAGAAGCAACAGCCGCCACCCTGAGTGCCAAATTGGATACACCTCAATCAAGTTGGATTCCCTTAAGCCCCAGAGTAAATGAGGCGACAAAGTCGGCCATTGCCGCCCTGGGCATCAAAGGCATTGGCTTTGATGAATTTCAGGTAAGGGCCTACCCCGAAGCCTCCATGGCAGCGCAACTCTTGGGGTTTGTGGGCTCGGATGGCACCGGTCTGCCCGAGGGCTATTTTGGTTTAGAGGGGGAATACGATCTAGAACTGCGCGGCAAAGACGGATTGGTGAGCCAGGAGCGGGATGCCCTGGGCAATCCGATTACAATCGGAGACTTTGAAACCGTGGCGGTGCGTCATGGCCGCTCACTTAAAACCCACATTAATCGGGGATTGCAATTAATCGTCGAGCGGGAATTGCAAAAAGGCATTGAGCGCTATCAAGCAGTGAGTGGCGATGTGGTGATAATGCGCCCGAGTGATGGGGCTATTTTGAGCATGGCCTCCTTTCCCTCATTTGACCCAGCGCGGCACAGGCTGTATGAGCCTCAGGCGTATCGGGCCAGCTCGATTGCTGATGCCTATGAACCAGGCAGCACGTTCAAAGCCTTGGTCATGGCTGCGGCCATTAACGAAGGAGTGGTTGAACCGGACACTGCCTGTGACTCGACGTGTAATGGTCCGGTGACCATTGGCAAATACACGATCAATACCTGGAATAACGAGTACCACCCAGGCCTCACTATGACCGACGTGCTGCGCCGCTCTGATAACACCGGCATGATTTTTGCGGCGCAACGCTTGGGCAAAGACAAGTTCGAAAACTACCTCGAAGCCTTTGGCTTTGGTAAATCGACTAACATCGACCTTGAGGGAGAAACGGTGCCACAGGTGCGCTCGAAATGGGGCGATATCGACTTGGCGACCGGCTCATTCGGCCAGGGATTAGCGGTCACCTCGATTCAAATGGTGCAAGCCATGGGCGCGATTGCCAATCAGGGCGTGATGATGCAACCACAAGTGGTCGACACGGTGCTCTCTGAACAAGGGGAAATTGATATTACACCGAAAGTGGCGAGTAAACCCATGAGTAAAGACACAGCCCAAAAAGTGGCGCTTATGCTGCGCGCTGCTGCTGAAGAGGGTGAAGCCAAGTTCGCTGTGCCCAAAGGTTTCAAGTTGGCGGGCAAAACCGGCACGGCCCAAATCCCGATTGCCGGGCACTACGACACCGAAAAAACCATGGCCTCATTCATCGGCTTTGCGCCTTACGACAATCCGCAATTTGTGATGCTGGTTAAACTGCGCGAACCGCAAGCCTCGCAGTGGGCGAGCGAAACTGCGGCACCCTTATGGTTTGGACTAGTGAAAGATGTGTTTAATCATTTAGGAAAGTAATCTTAAACCAAGTGACCAAGGGATGGGGATTCAAATTCTTGTCTGGTCCATTAGTTGAGATAGCTGGGGTCCGATGTGTAATCCCCATCCAGTTGCTTGTCTTACCAAACTAAGGACGGTTGGAATAACTGGTTTGCCATCTTCACGAAAATATGCAAGCATCTGATAATCAGGGAAGGTATGTATTGGTCCTATTTCCTGCATTTCAGTCCCAAAAACTCTGTAACGGGTCATGGGTGGATCAATGGCGATAATCGCATTGACTCCTTTGTAAACGCCCCTATCTGTATAAGGTCCAAAATGATTTTCAGGTAGCTGAACAACGTCCAATATAGCATCGGGTTGCATTCCAAAAACAGGTTGATAATAAGCAACAGAAAGTCCGCTAATCGCTGGGTAGATAACGCGCGGCCCGCCAATTCGCTCAAGCATTGGCTGTGCTGGTTTCTCTTTGATAAAAAAGAAAATAAAGTTAGCTTCAGGCATTCAAATACCTATAATGCAGGACTATTTTTATTGAGCTGAATTATACCAGTCTTTTTGGTGGAGATGTATATAATAGTTGTATTGTAATAGTTCAGACCTTAGATAGGAAATAGGTGTTTAACCTGAACTATTACATACAACATGGATTCCCGATGCAGGCTCGCTTCGCGTGCCTCCTCGGGAATGACACTCAATAATGATTGTTTTATATCAGGAGTCTGGACTGTTACGTTGTATGAGATTAAAGCAGTATATTAAAAACATCGGCCATTGGTTCAATGCTTCTCTTGCGCTTCTTTGGTATAGATACCCTTCACGTCACCTCACCGTTATTGGCGTCACGGGCACGGATGGCAAAACGACAACGGCGACGATGCTCTATCATATTCTCAAGGCTGCTAATCTTAAGGTGGCGTTGATTAGCACCGTGGCCGCGTATCTCGGCGATGAGCGGATTGATACCGGTTTTCATGTAACCTCGCCGACACCGTGGGCGCTTCAAAAGCTCATAAAAAAGATTGCGGATCGGGGTTTTACGCACCTTGTGGTAGAGGCAACCTCGCATGGATTAGATCAGCATCGGTTGTTGGGTGTCCGGGTTGCCATCGGGATTGTGACCAATATTACGCATGAGCACCTGGACTATCACCGGCACTATGATCGTTATTTGGCTGCCAAGGCCAAGCTTTTTCGCCACGCTCATTTTGCCCTGCTTAATCAAGCCGATGCCTCGTTTGAACCCTTGGTCAAAAAACTCTCATCGTTTAAACCCCGACCTCACATACAAACGTATTCAGGCACGGCTATTCCTGATTACATCAGAAATTTTTTTGTAGAGCCCTACAATCAACTCAATGCCCAGGCTGCCAGAACGGCGGCGCAGTTGCTCTCAGTTGAAGAAGCGACTATTAAGACAGGCTTGGCATCTTTTGAAGGTGTTTCCGGGCGCATGGAAGCTATAAAAAATACCCGGGGTTTACACGTGTACGTAGACTTTGCTCATACTCCGAATGCGCTGGAGCAGGTGTTAACCACCTTGCGATCAGCGCACTCCGGCAAGCTGATTGCGGTGTATGGTTGTGCTGGCAAGCGGGACTATACCAAAAGGCCCTTGATGGGCGAGATTGGTGCCCGCCTGGCCGATTATGTGATCCTCACCAGTGAAGATCCCCGAGGCGAAAATGTCGAGTCGATCATCTATCAGATGAAGCAGGGAATAGTTACGGGGCATGACAGGGTTTTGTCGATTCTTGACCGAACTCAGGCACTTGAGTGGGCGCTCCACCGCTTGGCAAGGACAGGTGATACCGTGGCAATCTTAGGCAAAGGCCATGAGCAATCGATGAACCTCGACGGCACACACGAAACACCTTGGTCGGATCAGGAACAAGTGAGGAACATACTTATGTCATCTCGAGCTAGTCGAGAGATCCCTAGGGTGTAAATATATCTTGAAGGGATTCCTGTCTGTCGACAGGCAGACCTCGACAGGTTCGGAATGAAAATATTCTATTTAGGATGGAAGTGCGAAATCGTGAGGATGAGAAGACTTCTAGTATAATTAAAACCGCTATGGATACATCAAGCAAAAAAATTGTAGTAGTTGGCGGCGGCACGGGCACCTATGTGACGCTTTCAGCACTCCATCAGCCCAACTATTCCCTTGAGGCTGTGGTAACGGTTGCCGATTCAGGCGGCTCAACCGGTCGGTTGCGGGACGAGTTTGGTTTCTTGCCGGTTGGCGATCTGCGTCAGGCATTGGCTGCCATGGCGCATGGCAAAAACCAGGACTGGATTCAAAAACTGTTGCTCTATCGTTTCACTAAGGGCTCTGGCCTTGAAGGCCATAACCTCGGCAACTTGATTCTCACCGCCCTGCAGGATATGTGCGACGACACGGCACAAGCCCTGGAAGTGGCCGCGTCAATTTTTCGCCTACATGGAGCGGTCTATCCCATTACTGCCAAAGACATTCAGTTGGTGGTTGAATATACCGATGGCACCATTGAGATTGGCGAGCATAGTCTGGACGAAGCCAAGCACTCGGGCAAACGGGTTAAAAAAGTCCGCACTTCGCCGCGAGCGGCGATTCATCCTCAGGCTCGGCAAGCATTGAGGTGCGCCGACGCTATACTGTTAAGCCCCGGTGATTTATATGCCAGCCTCATGGCAAATTTGGTGGTCAGTGGTGCAGCCAAGGCAATTCGTGAGTCTCAGGCAATTGTCATCTACGTGATGAATCTTATGACCCGGCGCAGTCAGACGCATGGCTTAACGGCCCGTGATCATGTGGCGGTTATCGAGAAACAGCTGGGGAGGCCACTTAATCATATTATTATCAACAGCCAGCCGATTCCTGAGGCGGTAGTGAAGCGCTATGCCCAGTTTAATGAGTATCAGGTTATTGATGATTTGGGGGCAGATGCGCGGGTGATTCGCTCGGATTTGATTCGGGAGTCGATGGTGGAGAAGTCGGCAAGCGACGTATTGCCGCGCAGTTTCTTGCGCCACGATCCGAAAAAATTACACAGTATTTTTACACACATTCTTTGAGAATCAGTATGCAAGATACCGCCGCTATCATTTTAGCTGCTGGCAAGGGAACGCGGGTTCAGGCTCCGCCCGACCAAAACAAAGTCACCTTTGCCCTCAATAACCGGCCGATGGTGGCCTATTCGGTCGATAATGTGCGGGCAAGTGGCATCGACACCATTATCGTAGTAGTCGGATATGCTAAAGAATCGGTGATGGCCGTGCTTGGAAACAGGGTGATCTATGCTGACCAAGGTGAACCACTGGGCACGGGACATGCTTTGTCCGTTGGCCTTCAACACATTCCACCCGGGTTTAAGAACATTCTCTCCATGTATGGCGATGATTCAGCTTTTTATACGCCGCAACTTATTACGAAGCTCGTGGATAAGCATGTGACTCAATCAGCGGTCATAACCTTCTTGACTATTGAGACTCCTGATCCGACCGGTTTAGGGCGAATCATTCGCTCAAGCGTGGGTGAGGTGACGGCAATTGTCGAGGAAAAAAATGCCACTCCTGAGCAGAAGCTCATTACCGAGGTTAATACCGGCCTGTATTGTTTTGACCGACAATTTGCGCGAAGTTTTTTGCCCCAAGTCAAGATTAATCCCATTTCAGGGGAATATTACCTTACCGATCTAGTTGAATTAGCGTGTGGCGAGCACTTGCCGGTCATTGGCCTTAAAGCGCAAGACGCGAACTGTTGGTTTGGGGTGAACACCAAGGAGCAATTGGCCGAGGCTGACGCGCTGATGCGGCAAAGGCATGAGTAATGTGGTTGTCGCAGCCACTTGAGGATAGGCAGCTTACAGATACCGGTTAACTCCATATCGGGTCATCCTGAACCTGGCTGAAAGCCAAGGTGAAGGATCTAGCATCGTGTTATTTTTCGCTTGCGCTTGATCCTTCTCTTTAAGCTTCGCTCGCGATC